>CAVVZG010000186.1:0-10988 GCA_963752205.1 Bryobacterales bacterium
CACGCATTGCTTAGAGGGCCAGCAGAAGCACTAGTTTCTTTCCCGATTTCGTGCGACGATTTATGGTTGAAAGCGGGGAGGAAAGAGGGGACATGATTCAGCATACTGCGATCGTCACGTTTTTGGCTGTGGCCAGCCTGGGTGTGGCTGCGCCGGTGAAGGTGGAATTGAAAGACTCCATGGGGAAGCCGGTGGGGACCGCTACTATCACGGAAGCTAAGCGGGGTGGGGTTTTGATTCATCTCAAGGTGCACGGACTTCCGGTGGGTGAACACGCGGCGCATATTCATGCCGTCGCCAAATGCGAAGGGCCGGCGTTTACCACGGCCGGTGGGCATTTCAATCCTGATATGAAGCAGCATGGGTTGGATAATGAGTTTGGTCCGCACGCGGGGGATATGGCGAACTTCACGGTCGCGGGGAAGAAGGGCAAAGCGGATGCCACGCTGGTGAATACGCGGGTCACGCTGACGGACGGTCCGCATTCGGTGTTCACCAATGGCGGGACGGCGCTGATGATTCACGCGCAGAAGGACGACATGCATACGGATCCGACGGGGAACGCCGGGGCGCGGATTGCCTGCGGACGTTATCACTAAGTAGTCGTTTAGGATTCCGGCGACGCCAGGAAGCGGTAGCCGATGCCGCGCACGGTTAACAGATGGCGCGGGCGCGCGGGATCGTCTTCGATGTAGCGGCGCAGGCGCACGATGAAGTTGTCGATGGCGCGGGTGTCGGTGTCTTCGCGCATGCCCCACACTTCCTGCAGCATGCTCTTGCGGGAGACGGCTTGGCCTTCGTGTTCGATCAGGAAACGCAGAATGCTGGCTTCCATCAGCGTTAGAGGGTAGACTTTGCCGGCGGCGTGTACCTCCAGAAGATCAAAGTACACGGACTTCTCGCCAAATTTGTAGGATTCTTTGGCGTCTGCCTTGGCCGCGGGGGCGGTGGAGCGCAGCCATTGCTTGCGGCGCAGCAGTCCGCGGATGCGGGCGATCAGGATCGAGAGCTCGAAGGGTTTTGGGAGATAATCGTCGGCGCCGGCGGCGAAGCCTTCGAGAACGTCTTCAGGGCGGCCGCGCGCGGTCAGCATCAGCGTGGGCACGAACTGGCCGGCTCCGCGCATTTCCGATACTACGGCGAAGCCGTCTTTTCCCGGCAGCATGACGTCCAGAACGACTACGTCGAAGGGCTCGCTGGCTGATGTTCGGGGAGAAGCAATTCGAGCGCCGCTTCGCCGGTTTCGACGGCTTGCACTTGATAGCCTTCGGCTTCCAGGTTGAAGCGCAGGCCTTCGGCCAGGTGCTGTTCGTCTTCGACAATCAGGATGCGATCGGGGCTGCTCATTTGCCGATGCTCATTTGGCGATGGGAAGTTGCAATACGAAGGTGCTGCCGCGGCCGGGGCCTTCGCTTTCGGCCCATGCGCGGCCGCGGTGGCGCTTGGCTACGGAGCGGACGATGAACAATCCCAAGCCCGTTCCTTTGACGCGCGTGGCCAGCGGGCCGGAGACGCGGTAGAAGCGCTTGAAGATCTGCTTCAGCTCGGATTGCGGGATGCCGGGGCCGTTGTCTTTGACGCGCACTTGCACGAAGCGGTCGTCGATGTTTTCGGTTTCGATATTCACGCGCACGTCTTTGCCGGAGTATTTCACGGCGTTGTCGATCAGGTTCGAGACGGCGGCGCGCACCTCGTCCTCATCGCCCTGGATGATCACGGGAGGCCCGGGCTTGTAGGTCAGTGCTTCGGCCGGGACGTGATACAGGCGGCGCGCGCGTGCCAGGCATTCTTCGACGATGTCTCCGAAATCGATGGCGGAAACGTTGAGAGCCCGCTTGGCCTGGCCCGTGCGTCCGGTGCGCAAAATTTGTTCGATGGTGCCGAGCAGCCGGTCGCTGTCGTCGAGCATGGTGCGGTAGAATTCCTGGCGCTTGGGCTCGTCGACGGCGCGCGTTTGCAGGGTTTCGAGATACAGGCGGATGGAGGCGACCGGCGTCTTCAACTCATGCGTGACGGCGTTGATGAAGGCGTCGTGCTGCGCGTTGCGGCGGACTTCGCGGACCAGGAAAGTGGTGTTCAACACAATGCCGGCGATCACGGTCAACACCAAGAGGATGCCGAAGAACAGCAGAATGCCGTTGCGCCAGCCGAGCAGAACCCAGCCGACGTAGAGCAGGACGATAAATGCAATCAGTCCGGCGCCCAGCGTGATAAAGAACGCGATGGAGGTGCGCCGTCCGCCTACAACCATGCTCTTAGATTAGCTGGAATATTCTTCCTGGGATATTATGCATGTTATGCCTGTCAGCGCGGACACTCTGCGGATGCATCTGGATTACACGACTTGGGCTTCGGCACGGTTGCTCGAAGCAGCGGCGAAGCTGTCGCCCGAAGAATTGACTCGTGATTTTGGGACTGCGGATAAAAGCGTGGTGGGCACGCTCGCGCACGTCTTTGCGGCGGACCGTATCTGGATGGCGCGGATTCAGGGGCAACCGCCGGCCAAGTTCATTACCGACGCGGATCGCGATTTGGGGTTATTGAATCGCGAGTGGCCGGCGCTGTTGGACGTGTGGCGGCAGTGGGCGGGCGGGTTGACCAGCGAAAATATTACGACGGCGGCTTCCTATAAGGATCTGAAGGGCAATCCGTATACGACGCCGTGGTGGCAGATCGTCCTGCATGTGGTGAATCACGGGACGCACCACCGGGGGCAAGCTTCCGGGTTCTTGCGGGCCATAGGACACACGCCGCCGCCGCTGGATTTGATGGCGTATTACCGGACGCTGATTTAAGCGGCGAGTTCGGCGGTGCTTTGTTCGCGCGCCAGTACTTCGGGCTTGACTAAGCGAACACCCCAGACTAAGCCGACCGACTTCAGAATTTTCAGCGTGATCCAGGAGATGTCGAACTCGTACCACATCATGCCGTGGCGCGCGGAGGTCTGGTGCGCATGGTGATTGTTGTGCCAGCCTTCGCCGAAGGTCAGCACGGCGAGGATGAAGCTATTGCGCGAGTCGTCACTGGTTTCAAAGCGGCGCGAGCCGAAAATGTGGGTGGCGGAGTTGATCAGCCAGGTACAGTGCAGGCCGTAAACGATGCGCAGGCAGAAGCCCCACAGGAACATGGGCCATCCGCCGAACGCCAGCAGCGCCAAGCCGGTGGCGACGACGGGGATCCAGTGATACGTGTTCAGCCACCAGTAGAACTTATGGCGGGCCAAATCCGGGGCGTGTTTAGCCATGAACTGGCTGTTGTTGTGATTGGTCTCGCCGAATACGATCCAGCCCATGTGCGACCAGAAAGTGCCCTCATTCGGGGAATGCGGATCGCCGGGCTGGTCGGACTTGGCGTGGTGGACGCGATGCGTGCCCACCCAGAACATGGGTCCGCCTTCGAGCGTCATGGTGCCGCAGACGGCGAAAAAGTATTCGAGCCAGCGCGGGCATTGATAGGACTGGTGCGTATGCAGGCGATGGTAGCCCAGGCTAATGCCCCAGCCGACCGCGACCCAATGCAGGGCCAGCGCCACGAAAAAAGCTTTCCAACTAAAACAAAACAAAGCTGCAAAGGCGCCGATATGAAGGCCGGCGAGGATTAATGTGGTGACCCAATTGACCTTTTGGCCGTTAGCGAGGTGGATGGCGTGTTTACTCACTTATGACTCCGCTCATGTAGGTTAACAGTCAAGCGCGCAGGGAATTGTAAGAGTTGTGTAATATCGGTTTTTGGATTCAGTGAGATACGGTGTTTACCTGAGATCGGGGTGCGAATTTGGGGGTCTAATTCAGTTGAGCGGGGTGCCCGTGCTCGGTTAGGCTCTCGACGACCATTTGGACTACTTCCCTGATGTTTTTGAGCGCCTCTTGCTCCGTGTTGCCCCAGGTGGCGGCGCCCTGGTGGACTAACGCTGAGCAGTAGGCGTGCCAGCGGTCCTCGTCTGGTTCAACCACTACGCTGAACGTGTAGGTCTGCATTATTTGTCGCCCACGGCCAGCAGCGTCTCGAAGTGGGGGGATTCTTCTTCACGGTGGACGATGGAGATTTCTACGTGTTTGAAGCCGGCGTCGCGGAGGAAGCGTCCTACTTCGGCTTCGGTGAAGCCGAACCAGACGTCGGCGTACATGTCGCGGGCCTCTTGATAGTTGTGGCGGAGGAGGTCTAGGACTACGATGCGGCCTCCCGGTTTCAAGATTCTGTGGGCTTCGCCGACCGCTTGCTGCGGGTGTTGGGCGTGGTGCAGGGCTTGGCTGAAGAAGGCTAGATCGACTGTGCCGGTGCGGATGGGAACCTCTTCTATGTCGCCTTTGCGGTATTCGAGGTTGTCGACGCCGTGTTTTCTCGCTAGTTCGGCGCCGTATTCGACCATTTTTTCGGAGTTGTCGATGGCGATTACTTTTTTGGCTCGGCGGGCCAGGAGTTGGGAGAAAGTTCCTTCGCCGGCGCCCAGGTCGGCAATGATCAGCGGGGGCATCAATAGTAATAAGGTTTCGGCGAGTCCTTCCCAGGAGCGGCCGGGGACGTATTGGCGGCCGAATTTCCCGGCCATTTCGTTGAAATAGGAACGCACCTTATCTTGGCGGCGCTTCATGGTGTGGAGCAGGGCTTCGGAGTCGTGCTCGGCTTCGGGGATCTCGCCAGCGGCTTCTTGGAGCACTTCCATCAACTGGGCGAAAGCCTTGGATTCGCTGCTGCGGGGCGGGCGGAGGCGGTAGAGAACGCTTTTGCCGCTGCGGCGGTCGTCGACCAAGCCGGCGCTTTTGAGCTGGGCTAAATGCGTGGAAATGCGGCTCTGGCCCATGTTCAGGATGGCCTGCAACTCGGCTACGGAGAGCTCTTCGCGGGTGACTAAAAGGAGGATGCGAATGCGGCTGGGGTCGGCCAGGAGGCGCAGATTTTGGAGCATTGACGCCATACAGGGTTCTGGACTAATATATCAACATATCTGGATTGATAGATACAAGTTTTTCGCGGGGCGCAGAGTTCGCCCAGAAGGAGACTGAATGAGTACTGCTATCGCTAGTGACTATAAAGTCGCGGACATGAGTCTGGCCGAGTGGGGCCGCAAAGAGATTTCGATCGCCGAATTTGAAATGCCGGGATTGATGTCGATCCGCAGGAAGTATGCGGTCGGCAAGCCGCTGAAGGGTGTGCGCGTGACGGGGTCGCTGCACATGACCATTCAAACCGCGGTGCTGATCGAGACGCTGATCGATCTGGGCGCGACGGTGCGTTGGGCTAGCTGCAACATCTTTTCGACGCAGGATCACGCGGCCGCGGCGATTGCTGCTGCCGGGATTCCGGTGTTTGCGTGGAAGGGCGAGTCGCTCGAAGAGTATTGGTGGTGCACTTACCAGGCGGTCAGCCATCCGGATGGCAAGGGGCCGGAACTGGTGGTGGACGATGGCGGCGATGTGACGCTGCTGATTCATCGCGGCTATGAGCTCGAAAACGGCAGCAAGTGGGTGGATTCGCCTTCGGAGAGCCACGAAGAGCAGGTCATTAAGGATCTGTTGAAGAAAGTTCAGAAAGAAACGCCGACTCGCTGGCGCGACATTGTGAAGGCTTGGCGCGGCGTTTCGGAAGAAACCACGACTGGCGTGCACCGTCTGTACAAGATGCAGGAGGAAGGCAAGCTGCTGGTGCCGGCGATTAATGTCAATGATTCGGTGACCAAGTCGAAGTTCGACAATTTGTATGGCTGCCGCGAATCGCTGGCGGATGGGATCAAGCGCGCTACCGATGTGATGGTGGCGGGCAAGGTTGCGGTGATCTGCGGTTACGGCGATGTGGGCAAGGGCTCGGCGCATTCGCTGCGCGGCATGGGCGCGCGCGTGGTGGTGACGGAGATCGATCCGATTAACGCCTTACAGGCCGCGATGGAAGGCTTCGAAGTTACGACGGTCGAAGACACGCTGGGGCGCGGCGATATTTATGTGACCACCACTGGCAACGTGGATATCATTACGCTTGAACACATGCGGCACATGAAGGATCAGGCGATCGTGTGCAACATCGGGCACTTCGATAACGAGATTCAGATCGATCCTTTGAACGAAGCGAAGGACGTGAAGAAGCTCAATATCAAGCCGCAGGTGGACATGTACACCTTCCCGGACGGCCACAGCATCTTCATGCTGGCGGAGGGACGGCTGGTGAATCTGGGCTGCGCCACCGGGCACCCCAGCTTCGTGATGAGCAACAGCTTCAGCAATCAGACGCTGGCGCAGTTGGATCTGTGGAATAACAAGGACACCTATAAGGTTGGCGTGTACACGCTGTCGAAGAAGCTGGACGAGGAAGTGGCCCGGCTGCACCTGGAAAAGATCGGCGTGAAGCTGACGACGCTGAGCAAGAAGCAGGCGGATTATTTGGGTGTTCCGGTGGATGGTCCGTACAAGCCAGACCATTATCGCTACTAGAGTTTTCGAATTTAAAGGAGAGTGAATGTCCGATAAAATGCGACACATTTTCACGTCCGAATCGGTGAGCGAAGGCCACCCGGACAAGATGGCGGATCAGATTTCTGACGCCGTACTCGACGCCGTCCTGAAGGACGATCCCACGGGACGCGTGGCTTGCGAGGTTCTGGTCACTACCGGGATTTGCGTGGTGGCCGGCGAAATCACCACCAACACTTACGTTGACGTGCCGAAGCTGGCGCGCGAAGTGATTGCGGACATCGGCTTCACCGACGCTCGCATGGGCTTCGATGCCAAGACCTGCGGCATTCTGAATACGATTCAGAGCCAGTCGCCCGATATTGCGATGGGCGTGGATACGGGCGGCGCGGGCGACCAGGGGCTGATGTTCGGCTACGCTTGCGATGAGACTCCGGAGCTGATGCCGCTGCCGATCATGATGGCGCACAAGTTGGTTCGCCAGCAGAGCGATGTGCGGCGCGATGGCAAGCTGACTTATCTGCGTCCCGATGCCAAGAGCCAGGTGAGCGTCGAGTACGTGGACGGCAAGCCGAAGCGCATTGACGCTGTCGTGCTTTCGACGCAGCACGACGACGATGTTTCTACCGAACAATTGCGCGCGGATGTGAAGAAGTACATCATCGATCCGATTGTCGGCGGCAACATGGTGGATTCGCAGACCAAGTATCACATCAATCCCACGGGACGGTTTGTGATCGGCGGACCGCACGGCGACACCGGGCTGACGGGACGCAAGATCATTGTCGACACCTATGGCGGCATGGGGCGTCACGGCGGCGGCGCGTTCTCGGGCAAGGATCCCACGAAGGTGGACCGTTCGGCGTGCTACATGGCGCGTTACGTGGCGAAGAACCTGGTGGCTGCCGGACTGGCTTCGCGCGTGGAAGTGCAGTTGGCGTACGCGATCGGCGTGGCGGAGCCGGTTTCGGTAATGGTGAACACGTTCGGCACGGGTACGGTTCCGGAAGAGCGCCTGGTGGAAATGGTGCGCGCTACTTTCGTGCTGACGCCCAAGGGGATGATCGAAACGCTGAAATTGCGGCGTCCGATTTATCGCAAGACGGCGGCGTTCGGGCACTTCGGGCGCACGGAAGAAACATTCACCTGGGAAGCGACCGACAAGGCCAAGGCTTTGAAGGAAGCGTCGCACTCGCTGGCGGCTAGCCGCTAAGCTTTTTTCACGATTCGATAGAAAAGGCATGCCCTGGAGTTCCTCGCTGCCGGCGACGGCGGTTGGGCTCCAGGGTATATTTATCTAGATGGCTCTTATTGAAGGTTGCAAGCATTCGCTCGAGATCACGGTTCCGGAGACGGAAGTGGATCAGGAAACCGAGCGCGCCGCGGTGGCGATTCAGGTGAAGGTACGGCTGCCGGGATTCCGTCCGGGCAAGGCTCCGCTGGCGATGGTGAAGACGCGGTTCGCGGGCGATATCCGGCAGGAAGTGCTGGAGAAGCTGGTGCCGCGATTTTTGAACGCGGCGTTTGAGCAGGATCATTTGAATGTGGTCAGCCAGCCGAATATCAGCGATGTGCATTTTCACAAGGGCGAGCCGCTGAAGTTTAAGGCGGAGTTTGAAGTCGCTCCGATGTTTGAGTTGGGCGAGTATCAGGGACTGACGGTGAGTTACGCGGAGCCGGTCGCGTCGGACGAGGACGTCAACGCTCGCTTGGAAGCGCTGCGCGAACGCAAGGCCGAGTATGTGAACGAGGAGCCGCGTGCGCTGGCGGATGGCGATTACGCGGTGGTATCGCTCGAAAGTTTGTCCGGGGTGGATGAGAAAGTCCAGCAGGATGAATTGATGTTGAAGCTGGGCGACGAAGCCACCATGCCGGCGTTCACGGAGAACCTGCGCGGGGCGTCGCCGGATGAAGCTCGTGAGTTTGAAGTCACTTATCCGGCGGATTACGATCGCGAGACTTTGGCTGGGCGAACGGTGCGGTTCAAAGCTACGGTCAAGGCGGTTCGCCGCAAGGAGTTGCCGGAGTTGAACGATGACTTCGCCAAGGATCTGGGTGACTACCAGACGCTGGATGAGCTGAAGGATTCGATCCGCAAGACCATTCTGCATGAGCAGGAGCATCGGGCGCAGGACGACACCAAGCAGCAGATCATTGCCAAGCTGGTGGACACGCATCCGTTCGCGGTGCCCGAGGTTTTTGTCGACCGGCAGATTGAGGCGAACCTGAACTCGCAACTGCAGCAGTTGGCGGCGCAGGGGATCGATCCGCGGTCTTTGAAGCTTGACTGGGAAAAGATTCGCGAGTCGCAGAAGGAACGGGCGGAGCGGGATGTGCGGGCTTCGTTAATTCTCGACAAGATTTCCGATCGCGAGGCAATTGCGGCGACGCAGGAAGACGTGGATCGCGAAGTGCAGCGTTATGCGCGGCAGCAGCGTGAGGCGGTTGCGGTGGTGCGCGCGAAGCTGCAGAAGGACGGGACGCTGAATCGCATCGTCGGGCAGATTCGCACGGAGAAGACGCTCAGCTTCCTGTTCGACAAGGCTCGCAAGGAAGCGCCAAAGCCGGGAGATTTGCCGCCGGATGTCGAAGAGGCGGTCGAGGTGGAAGCGAACGAGGGGAATCCGAACGAGCCGAATTCCTAGCGCACGCGGCGCAGGCCCTTGGGGCGGTCTTCTAGATCCATGGTTTCTAAATACACGGCGAAGGTGCCGAGCCAGTGTGCGCCTTCGTAGTGCTCTCCGGTGACGGCGGCGAGGCCGGCGTCGCGGTGGGCGTCGGCGGCGAGCAGCAGACGCAGACGGCGGGGATCGTTATCGGGCAATCCTTTGGCAATACCGAAAAGCATCCAGGCGCGGCTTAGATTGAGGCCGTCGAAGTGCGCGAGTTTGCCGTCGGTGGGGTCGGCGGAGGTCACGGGGCGCAGCATGGGGAAGTCGGGCAAGAACGCGGTCAGCCATTCGGTGAACTCGGGCTGCGTGCAGACGCGGCGCATCATGTCGGCTTCAGCCAGGCAGGGCGAGAGGAAGTCTTCGCCGGAGGGTTCGAAGGCGATGGGGGCGTTGTGGTCCGCGTTATAAAAGCGCACGGCGGAGGCGAAGGGAAGGGCGTCGCGTTCGTGACCCAACTGGCGGGCCCAATCGAACATCAAGCCTAGCGCGAACGCGGTGTTGGAATGCTGGCCGGAGCGATCGGGATAGGGAAGTTTGGGCAGCCAGGTTTCTAGTTTTTGGGCGGCGGCGGTTTCGAGGGGCTCGATGACGTGGGCTAGCGGAGATTTCATGGCGCGTAGCTCGGCGCTTAGCGTCAGCAGCCAGGCTAGGCCGTAGGGGCGCTCGAAGCCGTTGCGGGGTTCAAGATAGCGCACTTCGGCGGCGATGTTTTCTGGCGTGATGCTGGTTGCGATTGCGGCCAAGGATTTCTCGGCTAACGGGGTGTTCGGGAAGGTGTGGGCGATGCGCGCGAGCGTCCAGTGGCTGTGCACGGCGGAATGCCAGTCGTAGCAGCCGTAGAACGCGGGAGTCAGTTCGCGCGGAGGACGGGCGTCGGCGTCGGACTCGAGTGTGTGGGCGATTTTGTTGGGATATTCGCGATGGACGCCATCGAGGGCGAGGCGCGCGAAACGTTCGGCGGTGGGTTGATCGAGAGGCAAGCTATTCTCCAGACTACGATATAATCGATTGCTTATGCGCAATAAAATAACCGTAGTGGGCGGGGGCAATGTCGGCGCGAGCGCCGCGATCAACCTCGCGATGAAAGAACTGGGCGATGTGGTGCTGGTGGACGTCGTCGAAGGAGTGCCGCAGGGCAAGGGTCTCGATATGGCTCAGATGGGGCCGATCGAGGGCTACGACGTGCAGCTTACGGGCGCGAACGATTATGCGCCGACGGCGAATTCCGACGTGGTTGTGATCACGGCGGGCCTGGCGCGCAAGCCGGGCATGAGCCGCGACGATTTGCTGATCGCGAATTACGAAGTGGTGAAGAGCGTTACCGAGAATATCGCCAAGCATTCGCCGAACGCGATTTTGGTGTTGGTGACGAATCCGCTGGATGCGATGTGCACGGTGGCGCATCATGTTTCGAAGTTCCCCAAGCATCGCGTGGTGGGGATGGCGGGCGTGCTGGATTCGGCGCGCTTCCGGACGTTTATTGCGATGGAATTGAATGTGTCGGTGGAGAACGTGACCGCTGTGGTGCTGGGCGGGCATGGCGACACGATGGTTCCCGTGACTCGGTTGTCGAACGTCTCGGGGATTCCGCTGAGCGAGTTGATTCCGGCGGACCGGTTGGCGGCGATTGTGGATCGTACGCGCAATGGCGGGGCGGAGATCGTGAAGTATCTGAAGACGGGGAGCGCGTATTATGCTCCGTCGGCGGCGGCGGTGGAGATGGTGGAATCGATTCTGAAGGACAAGAAAAAGGTTCTGCCGTGCGCGGCTCTGCTCGAAGGCGAGTACGGGATCAAGGGGCTGTTCGTGGGCGTGCCGGTGAAGCTGGGGCGCAATGGGATCGAGAAGATCTACGAACTGCAGCTCAATGCCGAGGAGAAGGCGATGCTTGCGAAGAGCGCCTCGTCGGTGCAGG
>CAVVZG010000187.1:0-5108 GCA_963752205.1 Bryobacterales bacterium
ACCGTGGCGCGGGAAACACGCGGGTCGCGGCGGGTCAAGGCTTCGAAGATTTCATCGGCGGTGGAGTGGACGGGTTTGCGCACTAAATACTCCAACACGTCTCGGCGCTGTGGAGTGCCGCGTAATCCAACGCGTTGAAAGTGCCGATCAAGGTCTATACGCTGATCCACATGTTTAGATTAAATCTAATTTTAGACATTGTCAAGTATCAACCAGTCAAGTTTTAATGATGAAACATTTCAGCGGTAGGATTGTTTATGCAAACTTTTGACTTGGTGGTCATCGGCTCCGGGCCGGCCGGGCAGCGTGCGGCCATTCAAGCGGCGAAATCCGGCAAGCGCGTGGCGCTGGTGGAAAAAGTGGAATGCATGGGAGGTGTGTGCATCAACACCGGCACCATTCCCAGCAAGACCATGCGCGAAGCGGTGCTGCACCTTTCTGGATATCAATACCAGAACGTCTACGGCGTGAACTACCGCGTCAAGGAAAAGATTTCGATGGCGGATCTGGCGTTCCGCGTGCAACATGTGATCCGCACGGAAATCGACGTCACGATCTCGCAGCTGAATCGCAACAACATTGAAGTGCTGGTAGGGTACGCCACCTTTCTCGATCCGCATTCGGTGCGGGTGACGTCCACCATGGGCGTGGCGGATATCAAGGCTGACAGTTTTATCATCGCCACGGGAACCAAGCCGGCGGCGTCCGCGAAGGTGCCTATTAACGGTCGCACCATTATCAATAGCGACCAGGTTCTGGATATGCGGGAGATTCCGCGAACGCTGATCGTGGTGGGCGGCGGCGTGATTGGCGTCGAGTACGCTTGCATGTTCGCCACGCTGGGCGTGCGCGTGATTCTGATCGAGAAGCGTCCGCGGCTGCTGGAATTCGCCGATGCGGAAATGGTGGAGGCGCTCTCCTATCATTTGCGCGATCAGCGCGTGACCATGCGGCTGAACGAAGAAGTATCGAGCGTCGAGGAGACGGCCGACGGCAATGTGGTGGCGTTTCTCGAAAGCAAAAAGAAACTATCGGGCGATGCGCTGCTTTACGCTGTCGGGCGGCAGGGCAACATCGATGAGCTGGGGCTCGACAAAGCCGGGATCGTGGCGGATTCGCGCGGGCGCATTCCAGTGGACGCTGAATACCGCACGCAGCAGCCGCATATTTTTGCGGTGGGCGATGTGATTGGATTTCCTAGCCTGGCCTCGGTTTCGATGGAGCAGGGGCGCATGGCGGCGGCGATTGCGTTTCAGCGTCCGGCACAAACGAATCCGGCGGCTTATCCGTACGGTATTTACACGATTCCGGAGATTTCCTTTATCGGCAAAACGGAGGAGCAGTTAACGGATGAAGACGCTCCTTACGAAGTGGGAGTCGCCTACTACCGGGAGATTGCGCGCGGGCAGATTCGCGGGGATACTACGGGGCGGCTCAAGATTATTTTTCATCGCGAAACGCGGGAGATTCTGGGCGTCCACATTATCGGCGAGGGCGCGAGCGAGTTGCTGCATATCGGCCAGGCGGTGATGGTATTGAAGGGAACGATCGACTACTTCGTCGATAACGTCTTCAACTATCCGACGCTGGCGGAATGTTATAAGGCCGCTGCGTTCAACGGCCTTAATAAGCTGTCGCGGTTCTAACGGCGATCGCGTTCGGCGCGCTGGAAGTCGGCTGAGCGCACGCGTCCGCTGCCGAAATCGACCGAGCAACTGAAGCGTGAAGAGATCGGGGCGGCCATCGCCGCGGCGGACTTCGAAGGTGCCGACGACCCAATCCTGGCGGCCGGGTTGATCGTCAATGCTGGTGCGGCGGAAATCGATGGGGGCTCCGCGCAAGCGGTCATTGGCTTGGGCGCGCACAGCGTCCTGGCAGACGCGAACGGCATCATCGACCGACATACGGCGATAGCCGCGGTCGCGGTCCCGATCAGGGCCGGGGCCGCGATCACCCTGGGGCGGATAGCCTCCGCCGCCTTGCCAGAAGATGTCGAACGTGTAGCCTTCCGAGCCGTTATCGGGATCGTCAATACGCACTCACCGCGGGGCCGCCGCGGCGCGGGTCGCCGATCAGTTTCTGGGAACCGCGGCCGTCCACACCCTGGAAGCGGAAATTCGCGGGATTGGGGGGCATGGGAGAGTTACAAACAAAGCGGCGCCATTGCGGCGGCTGGCCGAACACGTTGCGAAGGAGAGCGCGATCACCACGGATTTCCACTTCAGCGGCTCCGTCCACCACCACTTCGATGGTGCATTTGCCTTCAGGGCCGCCGCCACCGGTAAAATTTGCTCTTCGCTCTATGGTTTGGGCGTGGGCAACCCCACCCAAAAGCCCTAAAAATACCGTTACGCAGTACAATCTCAGATACATTTATCACCCCTGCAAATAGTTCTAGCACACGAAAGGCCAAGCTGGAGAAACACTTAGTGGGTTTGGCGCCTCCTATATATCGGAGCGTCCGGCTGTCACAATAGAAATTAGATAAGACGGGATAGAAAGAAGACGATGGAGACTGAACACACGCCTACGCGGGTTCTGGTGGTTGACGATGAAGAGAGCCAGCGGACGGCCTTGGCGGGCATGATCGCCTTATGGGGCTATTCGGTGCAAACGGCGACCGACGGTCAGGATGCCTTGGATAAGCTGGCCGGTTTTCGGGCGCATGTGATTGTCACGGATTTGAATATGCCGCGCATGACCGGGCAGGAGCTGCTGCAGCGGCTGAAGGAACATGGTAACGGTCCGGCGGCGATTGTGCAGACGGCGTTTGGGAGCCTGGAGACGGCGCTGTCGCTGATTCACGATCTGGGGGCGTTCTGGTTCCTGGAAAAGCCGGTGCAATCGCAGGCGCTGCGGCTGCTGATTGAGCGGGCGGTGGCGCAGCAGGGGTTGGCGGAGCACGCCGAGCGCTTGGAACGTGAGTTGGGCTACCACGGCGTGCTGGGCGAGATGACGGGCGGGTCGCCGAAGATGCAGGAGGTGTTTGCGCTGATCCAGCAGGTGGCTCCGAGCCGGGCGGCGGTGCTGATTACGGGCGAGAGCGGGACGGGCAAGGAACTGGCGGCGCGGGCGATTCATAAGCTGAGTCCGCGGCGGAGCGCGCCGTTTGTGGCGATCAATTGCGCGGCGATGCCGGATACGCTGATGGAGAGCGAGCTGTTCGGGCACGAGAAGGGCGCGTTCACGGGGGCGGTGGAGCGGCGCGCGGGCTGTTTCGAGCTGGCGCAGAACGGAACGGTGCTGCTGGACGAAATCGGCGACATGCCGCTGGCGACGCAGGCCAAACTGCTGCGGGTTCTGGAAGATCAGCGGGTGCGGCGGCTGGGCGGCAAGACGGAAATCCAATTGGACGTGCGGGTGATCGCGTCCACCAATTCGCCGCTCGAAACCGCCATGCGCGAGGGAAAATTTCGCGAGGATCTGTTTTATCGCTTAAACGTTTTTCCGGTTCCGCTGCCGCCGTTGCGCGACCGTCTGGAAGATATTCCGGATCTGGTGGCGGCGCTGCTGGCGGACATGAATCGCAAGCATTCGACTAAGGTCACGGAGGCGGCTCCCGCGGTGCTGGAGATTTTGCGCACGCATTCCTGGCCGGGGAACGTGCGCGAACTGCGCAACGTGATTGAGCGGGCGGCGATTCTTGCTGGCGAAGGGACCATTCGGGTGGAGCATCTTCCGCCGAGTTTCCAGCAGGGCGGCAGTGTGCGGACGGCTGCGGCGGCACCGGCCGGGAGCGCTGCGTCTAACGGGAACGAACTGCGCGTTCCCGTGGGATCCACTATCGAGTACGCGGAGCGGGCGTTGATCGAGTTGACTTTGGAACACACTAAGAACAACAAGACGCGCGCCGCGGAGATCCTGGGCATCAGCCAGAAAACCCTGTTTAATAAACTAAGGGAGTATGGCGCCCAGGATGCACCGGGCGCCGCCTGACGCTGAATGTCGCTGCGGCTTCGCCTGATTCTTCTCACTGTCGCGCTGGTCACTGTAGTGGTGGTGGTTCTGTCCGGGTTGTATTTGAACAGCCTGGTGGATTCACTGTCGGCTACGGCGCTTGACCGTGCGCAGTTGGCGAGCCAGCAAGTGAACGCGTATTTGAACGACCGCATTAATCGCAACTCGCCTGATACGCAAGCGGGGAACAATCCGGCTCCGGCTAGTTTCGATGAAACCAAGGTAGTCTGGCGGGAGATTGTTGCGAGCGACCCGGAGGTCGCGGCGATGTTGTTCCGCACCATGGCGCTGTCGGCGGCGCTGGCGGAGATCAATGTGGCGGGACAGGACGGCGTGATTCTGACGTCGTCGAATCCTTCGCGCGTGGGGCAGGAGCAGGCGCGCCTGGAAAATTTCGTCGACTGGCGCAATCGATCGCTGTACCGGCGGCTGACGGATTTGATTGTGCGGCGGCCGGATTACCAGGTGGTGGTTACGCTGGGCGTGGAGCAGCAGCCGATTTTCTCGATACAGGTGGTGACTTCGAGTGTGTTCCTGCTGGATCCGATTCTGCCGCAAGTGAAGACGGTGGCGGAGGTGGCAGCGGCGGCGCTGTTGGTTTCGCTGCTGCTGGCGGGGTTCGCGACTAGCCGGGCGCTGCGTCCGTTGAAGCGCATTGAGGAAACGATCGACCGTATCGCGCAAGGAAATTTCAGCGGCGATGAAGCACGGCGGCCGCAGTACGAGTCGCGGGAATTCCGCGCACTCGAAAGCAAGCTCAATATGCTGGGGCAGAAATACAGCGGAGCGCGCGAGGACAATACCAATCTGAAGCGGAGTCTGGACGACAAAATTGCCAGCGTGGCGTCGCAATTCGACGTGGCCACGCGGCTGGCGGCGATCAGCCGCATCAGCGGAGGCGTGGCGCACGAGATCAAGAATCCGTTGAACGCGATTGCGCTGCGGCTGGACCTGCTGCGGGCGCATGCGGAAGGGCTGGACGGGGACATCATTCCAGAGATCGATGTGTTGTCGAAGGAAGTCCGGCGGCTGGATCGCGTGGTGAAAACGTTTCTGGATTTTTCGCGGCCGCTGGAGGTGCGGTTCGCGGAGGTGGATCTGGGGGCGCTGGTAGGGGAAGTGGCGAATCTGATGACGCCGCAGGCTAAGGC
>CAVVZG010000188.1:0-14871 GCA_963752205.1 Bryobacterales bacterium
TGTGGTGGCCAGGGACGGACTTGAACCGCCGACGCCAGCCTTTTCAGGGCTGCGCTCTACCAACTGAGCTACCTGGCCATGGATCTTGCGGTGAGTTTCTTCATTGTAACACCAGAGAATACGTTGAACTCAATTTTCTCCGCGCAAGCCGCGCGCTGTCTGCCGCCAGAACCACAGCAGCACAATGCCGATCACGATCAATCCCGCTGACAGCCCCATCCACAATCCCACAGCGCCCAACGATTCGCGGAAACATAGGAACGCGCCGAGCGGCAAACCTAAAATCCAATACCCGGCGAAGTGGCATAGCATCGGCGTGCGGGTGTCGCCCGCGCCGCGCAGGGCTCCGGTAGCGGTCACTTGCAATCCGTCGAAAAGTTGAAAAAACGCGGCGACACGCAGCAACGGCGCGGCGGCGGCAATGATCGCAGCTTCGGGCGTGAACAGGCGTGCGATGGCCTGCGGGATGACGAGCATGGCCAGCGCTCCTGAAGACATTGCTCCCGCGCCAAACGCCAATGCGGTCCAGCCGGCTCGGGATGCACCTACCGGATCGCGCCTTCCAATCGCATGTCCCACGCGCACCGCCGCGGCCGAACTGATGCCCAACGGCATCATGAAAGTGGTGGAGACCACCGTCAGCGCGATCTGATGTCCGGCGAGAATATCCGCGCTGAGCTTGCCGATCAGAATGGTTACCGTCGCGAACACCGAGGTCTCCAAGCCAATTTGCCCTGCCGCGGGCAGGCCAAGTTTCAACAGCCTGCCGATGCGCGGAAAATCCGGCCTCCAACTGACCACGAAAACGTTAGGATCGCGCCGCCAGACGATCAGAACCATCGCGACCAACATGTACACTCGCGAAACGCACGTAGACCAGCCGGCGCCTTCCGCGCCCAGTCGCGGCGCGCCGAAGTTTCCGAATACAAATATCCAGTTGCCGGCTGCGTTGACTAGGTTGGCCGTGATCAACACCAGCAGAATCGGGCGGACCACGCCGATCGATTGCAAATAGCGTCGCAGGCAGAAAAACAACATCAGCGGGGGAGCGCTCCAGTTCAGGGCGCGAATATAAGGAGTGGTATCGCGCAGAACACTCGCGTTAATCCCGAACCGGGCCATGGCCGGAACCATCACCCACACGAAGCCCATCACGCCGGGAATCAGGAACAGCGCCAGCCAGATCCCGTTGATGAGCGAATGATGGCAATCCTCGCGGTCGCCCGCGCCGAAGGACTGCGAAACCAGGGTGTCGAGTCCATACAACAGTCCGCTGGCGAAAACCGCGATGGCGTAGAACACTGAGGTGCCCAGGCTCACCGCGCCAATAGCGTCCGCGCTCACGCGGCCGACAAACATGGTATCGACAATGCCCATCGCCATCCAGCCGAGCTCGGTGAGCACCAGCGGCGCGGCCAGCGCGAACATGGCGCGCAACTCGGATTCGCGTTGGGTCATGGGACTTACTTGCCAATGCAGAAGGTAGAAAAGATCCGGTTCAGAATATCGTCCGCGGTGGTAGCGCCGGTGATGCCGTCGATGGGACGCAGCGCAGCATACAAATCGAGCAGCAGCATCTCGTGCGGTATGCCGAGCGTGGTCGCGGTTTGCGCTTGCTGCAGAGCTTGAGACGTTTCCTGCAAGAGTTGTTCGTGACGCAGGCTGGTGATGAATCCACCTTCCTGCTCCAGGCGGCCGCGCGGTGCAACGGAATCGACGATCGCGCGCCGAAGTTCGGTCAGCCCTTCGCCGGTAAGCGCGGAAACGCGCAGTGCATCAGCAACATCCGCGCGCGTTGCCAAATCGCTCTTATTACCGGCGACCAAATGCCTTCCCTGCTGTTGCGCTTTTTCGATCAACTGCCGGTCCGCCACTTCGAGTGGCGCGGAGAGATCTACCACAACTACAGTCAAGTCGGCGTCGGCCATGGCCTGATAGCTGCGCTCGATGCCCAGCTTTTCGACGAGGTCCTGGCTTGCCCGGATACCCGCCGTGTCCACGAATCTCACCGGGATCCCTTCGATCACTGCCGTCTCCGATACCAGATCGCGCGTGGTGCCGGGGACGTCGGTGACGATGGCGCGGTCTTGCTCGAGCAAACGGTTGAACAGGCTGCTTTTGCCGACATTCGGCCGGCCGACGATTGCCAGCGTGAATCCTTGATGCACCAGCTTGCCGTAGGCGAAGCTCGCGATCAGCGCGCGCACCGCGATTTGCACCGGCTCGATCCGCCGCAAGATCTCTTCGGGCGGCGCCACACTGATATCGTCCTCGGCGAAATCGATCCCGGCTTCGAGCAGTGCAATCAACTCCAGCAGTTGCTCCTTCACTGGCTTCAAGCGCAGTGAAACCGATCCGCCCATTTGCTGCGCCGCAATGCGGGCCTGATAAAGCGTGGTCGCGTCGATTAAATCGCGAACCGCTTCCGCGCGCGGCAGGTCGATGCGCCCGTTGAGATACGCGCGCAGCGTGAATTCGCCGGGCTCGGCGAGGCGGGCTCCCCAGGCGCAGGCACGCTCCAGCGCGTAGCGCAGCACAACTGGCGAACCGTGACACGAAATCTCGATCAGATCTTCGGCGGTGTAAGAACGCGGAGCGCCGAAATACGTAACTACCACTTGATCGACGGCGTGGCCTCCCACGTCGGGAAGCTCCGCAAGAAACGCCGCCCAAGGTTCCCACGCCGGTTCCGTTGCCGGAGGGAAGCGCAGCATGGCCGTGGCGATCACGCGCGCGTCGCGACCGGATATGCGCACGATGCCGATACCGCCGCGTCCCGGCGGTGTCGAAACCGCGGCAATCGTGTCGTTGAGGTTCACTTACCGGAAATCGCGTCGTGGGCCGCGCGGACCACCGCGTGATGGCGGACCACCACGCCGGTCGCCATCGCGACCACCACGGCCGCGATCACGGAATCCTCCCGGGCGGCCTCCAGTCGAATCCAGTTCCGGCCGCGGCTTGGGTGGAATCACGGGCTCTGGAAGCGTCTTCATTTCCGCGGGCACGATCACTACCTGGCGAATGGGGCCCTCGCCGACACTCTCGCTACGCACATCGGTTTCGTCGCGCAATGCGAGATGCAAGATACGCCGCTCGCGGCTGTTCATGGGGCTGAAGTGAAACGGCTGGCGAGACTTTTTTACGCGCTCACAGGCCGCTTGCGCGCTCATGCGCAACTCTTCAATGCGTAGGATGCGGCGATCGTTGGCATCGAAACAGATCCGCGAATGCTCCTCGGGAGCCACTCCGATCGCTTCCATCGTCAACTGCTCCAGCGCCAGCAGCAACTCCGCCTTATTACTGAGTAGCAGGTCGACGTCGGGGCCGGTGAAGCGCACCATCAAATCCGGATTTTCAAAATCCGGATGCGGCGTCTCGCCTTCGGCCACGGTGAACGAAAGCTGAAATCCCGCCAGTTTAAAAACGTGGTTGAGGAATTCTTCGATGCGCGGTCCGGTTTCCACGACCGTATATTTCTTTTGGGCCAAAATTTATTTCCTGCCCTTCTTAATGGGAACCGGCGCCGTCACTTCAGGCGCGGGCATGGTTTTATTCAACAGCCACTGCTGCACAATGCCCACCACGTTGCCGGTTAACCAGTATAGTACCAGTCCGGCCGAAGCGAAGTAGAACATATAGCCGAACATCAACGGCATAAACATCATCATTTTCGCTTGCGCGGGATCCACGCCAGGCTGCGGCGTCATGCGCTGCATCAGGAATTGCGTCGCCACCAGCAGCAGCGGCAACAAGTGGATCGCGAGCGATTCCGGCTGCGAAAGATCGCTTATCCACAGCCAATGCGAGCCGCGCATTTCGATCGCCACGCCCAGCACTTTATAGAACGCCCACAAGAATGGAAGCTGCAACAGCATAGGCAAACATCCACCCACCGGATTCACGCCGTTCTTCTTGTACAGATCCATTACTTCCTGGTTCTGTTCAGTCTTGCGTGGGTCCTTCATGGAGATGCCCTTGTACTTGTCGTTGATAGCCTTGATCTGCGGCTGCAACGCCTGCATTTTTTTGGAGGACTTCATCCCGGTGATCTTCAGCGGGAACAGCAACATGTTGATCGCCAGCGTGACCAGTACAATGGCCCAGCCGTAATTGTGCACAAGATGATCCGACGTCCAGTTGAGCACCAAAAACAGCGGCTTCGCGATCACGCCGAAGAAGCCCCAGTCGACCACCTGCTGCAGTTTTGGGTTCACCTTGCGCAGCAGGTCTGTGTCCTTAGGCCCGACGAATAGCGAAAGCGAGTTGAGGCCATCGCCGCCCACGCCGACACCGACGCGTTTCTCGTCTTTGCCATCGGCATTCGGAACGGCATCGGCAAAGGTAGTTTGTTCGATGGAAGGTTTGTCGCCCGGCAGGAAAACCGCGGTAAAGTAGCTGTCTTCGATGCCTACGAAGGAAAACTGGCCGCTGGCGGAGACCGGACCGTTCTTGGCATCGCCAAACGCAATGGACTTGAGTTTGGAATTTGCCAAGTCGTAGTAAAGCGCGTGTTGGACCGACTCGGGATTGCGCACCGTGGGGTCGCCAAAACCACCGCGCCAGGTAAGCTGATGGGGAACCGCCGTTCCGTTCTGCGTAACCTCGGACGTGACGTTTACCAAATAACTCGCCTTGGTGAAGTGGAAAGACTTTTTTGTCAGCGCGCGGCCGTCGGAAAATTCGAAGGAAACTTCGAGCCCGTCACCCGAGCGCTCGGTCTTAAACAGCGCCTTGTTGGGATCGGCTGCCAGCGTCTGCCCCTTGACGTCGATCGAAAACGGCGGCGGAACGCGCCCCATACCGGGTTGGTACACCAGTTCCAGGGGCTTGCCGTTACCCGAATGATAATTTTTCAGAACCCAACTCAGCACTACCGCCCCGCGGTTTGAAAAAACCACGTGATAAACATCGGTATCCACCGGAACGATCTCTTCGCCGGACGCTTGCACGGCATCCAGGGTCTCAGCGGTCTTTTGTTTTTGCGGGGAGGGAATGACGGCCTCGGGCTTTTCGACCTCCGCCGCAGTGACCGGCTGTGCACTCTTGGCCGCGCCTGCTTTCGTGGCGGTGGGCGCCGGAGCCGGCTTGATGAAATACTGGCTGACCAGCAGCACCAATCCCATCAGCACGAAGGCGATCAGCAGCCGCACTTCCATGGACAATTCTTTTTTCATAGCAGCGAAAACCTAGCGAACGGGATCGAATCCCCCTTGGTGAAATGGATGGCAGCGCAACAAACGCCGGGTCCCTAGCCACACCCCCCTCGCGACGCCGTGCTTTTCCACAGCCTGCATCATGTATTCAGAGCAGGTCGGATGAAAGCGGCAGGCCGAAGGCAAGCATGGCGAGAGCCATCGCTTATATAGACGTAACACCCCCACTACTAAGATCCGCATTTCTCGATCACCTTCCGCATTTCTCGATCAACTTCCCGAGCGCCCGCTCGATTTCGGGAAACGACGCGCCAAGGGCCGTGCGCCGCGGGTTAACCACGATATCCCATTGCCGGCCGATTTCGGAGCGGTGCATCCGGAAAGCCTCGCGGATACGGCGCTTGATGCGGTTCCGCACGACAGATCCTCCAATCGCGCGGGGCACCGTGAGCCCCAGGCGGGCGGAGCTTCGCGCCGGGTCCGGGCACGCCAGGCAAAACGCGGCGAATAAAGGACCGGAGAGGCGGATACCGTTGTCATAGACGGCTCGGAATTCGGAGGAGCGCAGAATCCGCGCAGTTTGCGGGAACCTCAGCGCGCCGCCGGAGGCGGGTTTAACTGGTGGCCTTGGCGTAGCGGACGGCTCTCTCGTCGCTGACGGTCAGTTTGTGGCGGCCGCGCGCGCGGCGGCGGCTGAGCACGGCGCGCCCGTTCTTGGTCTTCATGCGCTCACGGAACCCGTGTACTTTCGCGCGTTTACGATTATTCGGCTGAAATGTGCGTTTCGGCATCTTATTCCTTCTTAGACGCGCGCAACGCTACAGCGAAGGCGCAAGGGCTAGGAATCTAAAATAAAAGTATAGCAGACGTGCAAGCCCCGTTTGAGTACCATTGGACAAAGGTCCTGTAAATGCGCCCCCTAAGGTGTAATTCGTGAAGAGCAGTTTCAGTCAGTTAGTGGCGAGCACGCTGCTGGTGGTGGGCGCGCTGTTCCCCATCGTCAATCCGCTGGGGAACTCCCCCATCTTTTTGATGCTTACGCGCGGCCTCTCCGACCAGGCGCGCTCCAAACTCGCACGAACGATCGCCGTGAACGGGCTGGTGCTTATGGTGGTATCGCTCTTCATTGGCACCCACATACTCGGTTTCTTCGGGATTTCGCTCCCTGTGGTGCAAGTGAGCGGCGGGCTGGTGGTGGCTGCCACCGGGTGGGCGTTGCTGCGCCACAGCGACGACGATGACGGGACCATGGACGCCAAAAGGCCCTGCAACGAGTCCAATTACATGAAGCAGGCCTTCTATCCGTTGACTCTGCCCTTGACCGTCGGGCCGGGTTCGATTTCGACGGCAATCACCGTGGGGGCAAACCGGACCGAGGGGGCGGAGTGGCGCTGGCCGCTGATCGTTGGACTGCTGCTGGGCGCCATTCTAATCGCCGTATCGATTTATCTGAGCTATCGTTTCGCCGAGCGCATCGCCGCCGCGCTGGGGGATGCGGCAATGAATGTGGTGATCCGGCTGTCGTCCTTCATCCTGGTGTGCATCGGGGTGCAGATTTCGTGGAATGGACTGAGCACGCTGCTGCGTTCGGCACTGGCCCGGTGAAAATGCGCTACAACTCCAGCTTGCCGTCGACCAGCAGTTCCTTCACCTTGAACTGGAGTACGCGGTAGGGCCCCGGCGCGCCCGGCAGGTACAGCTCGAAGCTCACGATTTTATCGGTAGACGAAACCAATTCGCGCGGGAAGGCGAAGTATAGATGCGGGTCCGTTGACGTCGGCGGGAAGTAGGCGCTCAACTTGACTCTGCCGTGCCCGGTATCCATGGCGCTGTCCTGCTCCAGCCGGCGAGTTTCGGCTTCTTTCGTAAAGGCGTCGTTGTTACCGACGCGCGCGGCGACGATGACGTGCTTCTCCCGGTTGTCGGCGAACCAGACCGCGCGTTCCTCCGATAGTGGATCGTCGGCCAGTTCCTTGGTGACGCCTGGGCGCCGCAATTCAGCCCGCCGGTCACGTTCGGCCAAAGCTTTGGCGATTGGCGCGGCCGTCGCCAGATAGACCTGTATTGGCTGGCCCAAGCCGGCGCTCTTTCCCACTTGCGCTTTGCCCGGCACGGCAGACATCTGCGCCCACGGTGATTCGGCCAGGAACTGCGCGAGTTCGGCGTCGGTCCACTCCATCGGCGGTTTGACTTGCCAGAAGGGATCAACCAATAACAGCAGCGCAATAACCAGCCAGGTCATTCTTCAATTCTTTCATGAACGCTGATATATTAGGTGCCACTATGCGATGCCTCTCCGCCTTGATCCTGCCGATTCTCGCGGCCGTGCCCATGCTGGCGCAGCTCGCTCCGCCGAACGCCGCCGGCGTCACCATGGGGCACATGCATCTGGCCGTGAAGGACGTCGACGCCCAAAAAGAATTTTGGATTTCCGAAATGGGCGGCACCTTGGTGAAGAATGGGCCGCTGGAACTGATCCAGTTTCCGGGCGTATTCATCATGCTGCGCAAGGCCGAGCCCACGGCGCCTCCCGCCGGGTCCATCGTCAATCACTTTGGTTTCGTCGTGCGGGACATGCCCGGGTCGTTGGCGAAATGGAAAGCGGCTGGCTTGAAGATCGACCCGACGGAAAATCCCAATGAGGTTTACGTGAACGCGCCCGACGGCATCCGGCTCGAAGTCTACGGAGTGCCGACTCTGCCGACTACGGTCCGGATGAACCACATCCATTACTATGCGTCCGACATTCCCGGGATCAAGGCTTGGTACGCGAAAGTGTTCGGAGCGATCCCCGGCCAGCGCCCGTGCGTGGGCTGCGTATCCAAACCAACCATGATCGAAGCAGACGATCTGCCCGGCGTGAACCTCTCGTTCGGCGGAGCCGCCATGCCGCAGGAGCCTACCAAGGGACGCGCGATCGATCACATTGGATTTGAGGTTACGAACCTTGATGAGTTCGTGAAGAAGCTCGACGCACAAGGAATCAAGTTGGATGTGCCCATTCGCCAAATTCCCAACACCAAGCTCAAAATTGCTTTTATCACCGACCCGTGGGGGACTTATATCGAGCTAACCGAGGGTCTCGCCCCGGCGCATTAGGATCACATCCTCACCGCCCCGCCGGTAAGCCGCGAGTCTTTCGGCCAGAAACATGGGCGCAGCGGCGGGTTCGATGTCGGCGAATCCAATCTGCCCGTAGAATCCCACCAAGTGCGGATAGGGAACGCAATAACATTCGCGACCATCAAGCCACTCTGCAATCACTTGCAACATCCTCGTGCCTAAGCCGCTACGTCGCGCGTGTTCCGCGATTCGCATCCCGCGCAGCACGAGAGTTCCCTGCTCCGCTGCTACTCTTACGATGCCGACGGCCTCCTCCGCCGTTTCCGCCAGCCACACGGTATCGGCGGAATCGATCGTCCGGCGATAGCCCAGCGCTGCGTACACCGCGAGCACGCGGCTATTTTCATCCGGCCGGGCGATGCGTATTTGCGCGTCAGAGACTGGCAAGCAGTTCGTAATCCACGTTGCCGCCGGATAACACTACGCCCACGCGCTTCAGACCCGGTGGGAGTTTTTTAAACAGCACGGCCGCGGCGGAAACAGCGCCGCTGGGCTCCGTCAGGATCTTCAAACGCGAAAGCAGAAACTTGAGCGTGGCGCGGATCTCCTCTTCACTTACCAGGACAATTTGATCCACCAGCCGTTGCACTATCGGGAACGTCAGCTCGCCGGGAATCTGTGCGCGCAGTCCATCGGCGGTCGTCGCGGGCGGAGGAATTGCGACCCGCTTCCCTGCTTCTAACGACAAAAGAGTATCGTTGGCGTCAGCCGGTTCCACGCCGATCACGCGGATCTTAGGGCGAAGACTCTTGGCCGCAATGGCGGTGCCTGAGATCAGTCCTCCGCCGCCGATGCAGACTACAATGGCGTCAAGATCCGGAACCTCTTCAAGCAGTTCCAGCGCAGCCGTGCCTTGGCCGGCAATGGTCCAGGGATGGTCATAGGGTGGAACCAAGGTCGCGCCGGTTTCCTCCGCCAGCTTTCTTGCCGATCAGGACGCGATCTTCACGAAAGCGGTCATAGGTGACGATCTTCGCTCCGCGCGCCCGCGTGGCTTCAACTTTTGAACGCGGCGCGTCCAGCGGCATGGCCAGCGTCGCCGGGATTCCCAGCGATTGCGCCGCGATCGCCACCGCTTGCGCATGATTTCCGGACGAGAACGCCACCACGCCGCGCTCCCGGTCCTTTTCAGGTATCGAATAAATGAAATTCGCCGCGCCGCGGAACTTGAACGCGCCGCCTCTCTGCATGTTTTCGCACTTAAAAAAAGTTGTGACGCCCGCTTCGCGGTCGAAGCTGTGCGAATTCGTGACCGCCGTTCGCCGCGCGACGGGCCGGATGCGCTGGGCGGCGGCGCGAATGTCATCTATGGTGACGGTGGTTTCTGGAGTGGGGGATCGCAAGTCTCAGCATAACGTGACACACTGGAAGCGTGCCTGACGTTTGTACTTGCGGCGCAAAGCTTCCGCCCGACGCGCGATTTTGCCACAAGTGTGGCAAGCCGCAGCGCGATGAACCGGTGTTTGTTGAAGAAGTAGAGGAGCCAATCCCTCCGCCTTTGACCGCGATCCCGTTTCCCGTTCCGGCGCGTATCGGCTTTCATAATCTGCTGGCCGTGCGCGTGGCACTATTGGCTGGAGCCTTGGGCTTGTGCCTGTTCGTGCTGCTCGGTCAACTGCCGGGATTGCAAGTGATCGCAATCCTATCTCCCGTGGCTTCCGGAGTCTTCGCCGTGCACCTTTATAAGCGCAAAACCGGACAGCGTCTATCGATGGCCAGCGGCGCGCATTTGGGCTGGATCTCTGGCATCTTCGGTTTCCTGATCACAACGCTTCTATTCACGGCCTTCGCAGTCATGCTGACCAATCCGGAACTGGCCGAAGCTGTCCGCCAACAGGCCGGCGCCACCCGGCCGGAAGTCATGCAAGCACTGAAGGAAATCCAGACCGCTGCTGGAATCACGAAAGCTCTGCTCGAATCGTTCGTGTTCCTGACGCTGCTGCCGACGTTCGGCGGTTCGGTCGGCGCGAAACTACTCGATCGGGACTGAAGGCTCCGCCAGACGCTGGCTGCGGGAGGTGGTCCACTTCACGATGGCGACTCCGGCAAAGATTACGATCATCGCCACCGTCTCGCGCCATCCGAATGGCTCGCGATAAACCCACCAGCCCAGCGCCACCGCCACCATCGGATTGACATAGGTGTAAATCGACACCAGCGCCACCGGCAGATGCTGCATTGTATAAATGAATGCGCTGTAGCCGACAATGCCGCCGAACACCGCTAAATACAAAATCGCCAGCATCCCCTTGGCATTCCAGGTCTCATGCCGGCCATCCAGCCAGGCTGGGATCGCGAACGCGATTCCGGTCGCCAGTTGCTGCACGCCGCCACTCACGAAAGGATGCGCACGGCTTCCCATCCGCCGCTGCGCGATGGATCCGATCGACCACATCAGGCCGCCAAACTGCATCAGGAAGAAGCCGCCGAGCATGGCCTGCGTGCTAACGCGCTGGCCGCCGCCTCCAGGCGTCATCAGCAAAGCTACGCCCGCGAGCCCGACCAGCATTCCGCCAATCGACGGCCAGTGCAGGCGCTCACCGGTGGGCGACAAGGCTTCGACACCAACCAACCAAAAAGGCTGCAGGCTCGCGAATAACGAGGCCATGCCGCTCGGAATCCATTGCTCGCTATAGGCCAGAGCGCCGGTTCCCATGGCGATCACCATCAGTCCATAAAGCGCCGTGCGCATCGCTTCGCGCCCGGTGGGCAGACGTGCTCCGGTGGCCACCGCACCGATCAGCAGCGCGCCGCCGGAGATCGAATAGCGCAGGCACATCAGCATGGCGGGCGAAAAGGACTCTAGCGCCACGCGGATTCCCAAATAGGTAGTGCCCCAGAAAAAACACACGCAGGCGAGCGCGGCTAACCCGCGGAATTCTGTGTGGGACTGATCTTGCCCGGTCAGGTTACTATGTTAACTTGATCCTCACGCTCACCATTAATCCGGCCATCGACCGCATCATCACGGCGGACCGCTTGGTATTTGAGGACCGCGGCTACATCCTCGATCGCGCCGAGGCTGCCGGCGGACGCGGCATCAATGCATCCCAGGTGATCCATTCCTTCGGCGGCAAGACCGCGGCAGTGCTCACCGCCGGCGGCCCGGCCGGAGAGCGCATCGAAAAACTGCTGGGCGGGCTGGGTTTTCCTTACGACTTAGTCCACGTTCGCGCGGAAAGCCGGACGAACCTGACGATTTCCGATAAACAGGGGCTCACCGTGAAGCTGAATGAGCGCGGCGCGCCGCTCGAATCGAGCGAACTCAAGGAAATCAAGAAGAAAGTGGAGGCGCGTCTTCCGAAAACCCAGTGGCTGATGATTTGCGGCAGCATCCAGCCAGGCGTGCCGCCGCACTTCTATTGCGAGATCGTGGAGATGGCCAAGAGCCACGGAGTAAAGACTCTGCTCGATACCGACGGCGAAGCGCTGCAGCACGCGCTCGAAGCGAAGCCCACGGTCATCATGCCGAACCAGCACGAAGCCGAGCGTCTGCTGAGCCGCGCGCTCATTACTCGCGGGCAATGCCTGGAGGCGGTCGACGTGATGCAGGCCATGGGGCCGGAATGCGTGATCCTTTCGCTGGGCGCGCGCGGGGCGATCGGATCGTCGCCCGAAGGAGTGTTCGAAGCGCTTGCCACCGCGCATCGAAGCGTTGTGCCCGATCGGCGCCGGCGACGCGCTGGGCGCCGCTTTCGCCTGGAGCATGGAAAAGAAGAAGTCTTTCTCGGAGTCACTGCGCTGGGGCGTAGCGACCGGCACCGCCGCCGCGAAGCTCCCCGGCCTGGCGTTCCCCACCTTCAACGACGCCCGCGCCGTATACAAACAAGTAGAACTCCGCCACGTAAAATAGGGACGGAGCCTGATTATTGCCCCAAAACGGGATTGTTCCACTTCGGAACAATAATCAGGCTCCGTCCCTATTTATTTTGGAAGACCATTGCGATGATGGATTTATGCACATCCTGATCCCGTTGCTCGTGCTCTTGTGCGCCGGCATCGGCTTCGGTCAGCAAGCGCTTGATACTGCCCCTGATCCACCGGTACCCGAGCGCTGGAATCTGTACTATCAAGCGACGTCCATTGGCGACTATCACGGGACATTCCGCTCACCATACGAAGGAGAATTCAGTCTCCAGGATCGTTCGGAACGCGACGTTTCACTCACCACCACGCTGTTCCTGGGCTTTCGGCTGGGCTCCACGCAGTTTTACATCGATCCCGAAATCGCCGGCGGCCGCGGTTTCAGCGGCGTGAATGGAATCGCCAATTCGCCCAATGGTGAATTACCGCGCGTTGCCTCGGCCACTCCCAAGCCGTACCTCGCCCGCGCTTACTTCACGGAGGATTTCGGATTCGGCGATGAACGGGAGACCTTTACAAGTGACGAGAACCAACTCGCCGGCTCCCGTCCGATGACTCGCTACAGCATTACCATGGGACGTTTCACGGTCACCGATTTCTTCGACAATAACAAATATTCGCATGACCCGCGCACGCAGTTCATGGGGTGGGCGGTAATGTACAACGGCGCCTGGGATTATCCGGCCGACACGCGCGGTTACACCTGGGGCTGGGTTCACGAGTTCCATACCAAGCGCTGGTCCGTGCGCTACGGAAGCGCGGCGGAGCCAAAGGTGGCAAACGGCCTGCGCTTCGACCGGCGGCTCCTGCGTGATCGCGGCGACATGGTGGAAGGCGAACTGCACTACTCGCCCCGCGGCCATGCGGGCGCCATCCGGTTATTGGGCTCGTGGCTGCATACCGATTCCGGTAGCTACGCCGAGGCGCTTCAGTTGGGCGAAGCAACCCATACCAGGCCCGACGTCACCGCTACAAGCCAAGTCGGCCGCCTGAAATACGGCGTTGGCGTTAATCTCGAACAGGAAATCGCCAAAGATATTGGCGTGTTCGGACGTCTCGGCTGGAACGACGGCAAAACCGAGAGCTTCGCATTCACCGCCATGGATCGCTTAGCGACCGGCGGTGTGTCGGTGACCGGCACGCGCTGGAAGCGCCCCAATGATACCGCCGCGACGGAGCTCACCGTCGGCGGCATCTCTGGCGTGCACGCCTCCTATTTGGCGCACGGCGGTTACGACTTTCTGATCGGCGACGGCGCGTTGCAATATGGACCCGAGTACGCCTGGGAAAGCTATTACAGCGCCAGACTGTTCCCTGGCTTCTTCTCGACCTTCGATGTCCAACACGTCGCCAATCCAGGCTACAACCAGGATCGCGGCCCAGTGTGGATCTACAGCCTACGCCTACACATCGAGTACGGAAAATAGGGACGGAGCCTGATTATTGCCCCAAAATGGGAATTCCCGATACGAAACAATAATCAGGCTCCGTCCCTATTTTTTGCGGCGTTTGAAGAATACGCTCGACGCTTGGCCGGACGTCATTACCACCACCACGAACAAGACCAGCAGCGAAACCAGCGTTGACACCGAGCCAATGATCAGATAGTCGCGTCTTTGAGCGGCGCGGGCATCACCTTCAGCATGATCACAGCCACCGCCGCGAACACCAGAACCACCGCAAACGCCAGTGCAAGTGTGCGTCCCATCAGTCGTATTTCTCGTAGCGGATCTGCTTGCGGTCGAATCCCATACCCTTCACAATCTGCCGAACGTCATCCACCATGGGACGCAATCCGCACAGGTAAATGTCGATGCCCATACGCCCGCCGAGCGCTTCACCTAAATGCGTCTGTACTCGCCCGGCGCGCCCCGTCCATGCCGCTCCCGGCTGCGTCAATGTCGGCCAGAAACGAAACTGCGGGAAGTTCCGCGCCATCTCCTCGAATTCCTGACGATACAGCAAATGCGACTCATGCCGCACGCCGAATAATAGCGTGAACGCCGGCGACTCGGGCCGGAGCTCGGCTTGCAGCATGGAGCGAAACGGCGCGATCCCAGTTCCCGTAGCCACTAACAACGAATCCCGCAACGGCCGGCGCAGGGTGAAGGTGCCGAGCGGCGGCGGCATGTCCACCACATCCCCCGGCGAAAGTTCAAACAAATGCGGCGTGAACGCACCACCGTCCACCCGGTTCAGACACAACTCAAAGCGGTTGCCTTCCCCGGGAGCCGAAGCAATCGAATACGCCCGCGTGATAGCGCGGCCTGCGATCGAATCCGTCAGCGACACGAATTGTCCTGGCAAGAAATCCAGCCGCCGCAATTCCGGCGCCTCGAAAACAAAGTGCCGCACACCCGGCGCGATTTCCACCCAACTAATCAGTTTCGCTTGCACCGGGTTTCCCCTCGGACGCCTCGCGCGCGCGTCCCACCAACGCATCGATCAGCGCCGGATGCCCGTCGAGCGGAGCGGTCACTTGAATCTCCATTCCCGGATGCACCGCGCGCAACTCCTCTACCAGCCGCGGCAGGTCGCGCTGGAGATGCATCCCCAGCGTCAAAAAATAGGGAATAACGATCACATGCCGAATTCCGCAGCCTGCCAATATCTCCACTGCCCCGCGCAAGTCGGGCTGGCCGGATTCAAGGAAAGCCGTCTCCACCGCCTCGTAACCGCCGCGCCGCGCCAGTTCGGCCCCCATCGCGCGCACCGCATCGTTCGCTGATTC
>CAVVZG010000189.1:0-15601 GCA_963752205.1 Bryobacterales bacterium
TAGTCGGGTAGGGCGCCACGTTCTGCAAGCTCTCAGCCATGGTCTCGCCCGTGACGGTTAACGCATCGCCATGAAGCAGCTTCTTGTCCAGAAGCAATTTCATCAACGGGCGGATGCCGCCGATGGCGATGAGTTCGGACATCAGATGTTTGCCACTGGGTTTCAGATCCGCCAGTACGGGCACCCGTTTTCCGACCCGGGTGAAATCGTCGAGGTTAAGCTTGACGTTGGCGGCGTGAGCGATCGCCAGCAAATGCAGAACGGCATTGGTCGAGCCGCCCAGGGCGATGACCACCGTGATCGCGTTTTCGAAGGCTTTTTTGGTGAGGATATCGCGCGGCCGGATGCCTTTGCGCAGGTCGAGCGCAATCTGGCGAAATTTATATGTTGTCTACTGGTTCAGTTTGGTCTTGTTCTTTGCCTTCGCGACTGCCCAGTTGCTGTAGACGACCCAACCGCGCTCGTCGAGTTCTTTGAGGTACACGCTGCGGGCGCTGACGCGGCGGAGGTAGCGATGCCGTAGCTCAGGTGCAGGTTTCTGGAGCGGAGCTGGGAGTGAGGCGGGGGTCTTTGAAACCAGGAGTGGAACTGGTGGAGAGGGTTTGTGCCGTGAATTTGGAGACGGTGAGAGGGGGGTTGGTGATGAACTGGTGGGCTCTTGCGGGGTGGGAGATGATTTCGGTTTCCGTAATGGAATCGGGCGTGGAGGTGTCAGAGCGGAGGGCCGAGGCTACCGTCCGTAATGGAAGGTTTGCGTCGGCTGGTTGGGTTGTGGGGGACTGGGTTGCTTCTCATTCTGGGGTTGCTGAGATATCGCCTGGTGCGACTGTAGAGCGACTTGTTAGCTTGGAGCTTTGTAGCTTTTCCCCGCGGGGATCGCGAGTTCTTTATCTCCGGTGTGCACGGTAGAGGATGTGTAGTACATGTGGGATCTGAGGTAGCAGATAAGTTTCTTTGGGCGTAGATGCCCTTCGTTTGGAGACATTGTGGGTTTGGGGCGCTGGAGATGGTGGTAGAATGGAATGAATGAAGGCGGGGTTGGGAACTTTGCGGAAGCGAATGCGGACAAATGAGTTAAGGGCAGAGAGAGAGGATGTGGAGCGAGGGAGCATTAAATAGAGATTGAACAGGCAATCAAAGCCAATTGACGAGATTAATTGAGGTACGAAGGGAAAGAAAAGGAAAAGAATAGGAAGTTGGGGAAATTGACGTAGGTCGTACCATTCCAATGGTGTCATTGTCGCTTGATCAATGGGACCACTTTAACTACTACATGGAGAGTATAACCCAATTGCATCCTTTCCCAGAATTCCATACTTTCCTCATGACTATATACATCCATATTATCCATTTCTAAACTTTCGTCGGTGGAATCGCCTTCAAAAACTTCGCCTTCACGCCCTTCATCCACTTATCTGCCATAAGCTTCACAATAATAGCCTGCGCATTATGATCCTCAAACGCCTGACGTCCAGCATAGCGCTCGAAAAAATGGAATAGATTCCGATCTTTTTCATCTCTGCAGATGCAATAATAGATTGAGCCGGGCTCGAACTGTGCCAGACGAGTAGTCTCCGCGTAGACGACTTCCAGGGCATCTGCGTGCTCCGGATACGCGTGAACAGTGCCGAAGATAACAAATTCATCTTCTTCGGATCGGAGGGAGCTGGGTGAGGAACTCGTCGGAATCATGGTCGGCCATGGCGGGATTGAGTGGTTGATTGAGTATGGCTTGATCCTCCAATGTGTTGGATTGATTCGGGTGGGTAGAGTGGGGAGACCGGGGTGGGAGATGTCACTGAAGTGTAGCTATAAATCTATGGAGTTCTTGATCCAACGGTTTCAGTGTGCAGATATTGTTGCTATTCAAGGTTTCGACTGGATAGAGAGTAGGCAATTGGTCGTATCGAGTCACCGTGAGTCAAGTCTTCGATGGGGCTACCTGCAACAGGATCGTGACGGAGTATGACCAATTACGATAAGAAAGCCCGCTTACAGGGCTAACCATGTTAAGCTCAAGTGCTTATTGCCTATATTGCTACGTTTGGAATCAAATCTCAAATCACTTTTTTTGTATTTTGACCTGGCGTATGGAAGCGCCATTCAGAGTTGAGATAGGTCTATGAACGTAAAGACGTCGCACAATGGTATACATGATTTTGATCCCCAAATAAACGCCAGATCCCGCTGAATGCAAATGAAATCCAGAAATTCCTCCAGGTATATCCAATAACCGCTGCCCTACATGCGCCAAACCGGAAATACCCATGCAAGGGATCCAGCCCTGGCGAGGTGATGTAGGGTGCAGCCAAAACCACAGCATTAATCTAACCTGGTTGAACGGGAGCCAGGAAAACAAAAAAAAAAACACCAAACAGAAAGGATAAGGTATTAGACGGGAGCTCCGCCCACAAGATCCAGTTGTTATATACATCTACTGGCTCGGTTGGTCTTGCTGATCGAGCCCTGCACCGTAATGCTGGCCGGCTGCGATGCCGGCGACGCCGATCTGGCACGCTGGGCCCTCGATGCCTGGGCCAAAGCCTCCGCCGGCCAATTGCATTTCGTCGAAGTCAAGGAACGCAAAAACTCTCTGCTGCGCGTCCTGTGGGCCGATAAAAACAGCGGACTCTACGGCGAAGCCGTCTCCATCAACGTCAACGGCCGCCGCGGCTCCGAACTGCACATCCTGATCGCCGACCCGCCCGCCAAAGACCGTCTGCTGCGCGACACCATTGTCTACCTCACTTGCCTGCACGAGTCCGGACACGCCCTGGGACTGAGTCACACCGACGTCTTCGCCGACATCATGTACAGCTTCCAGTACGGCGGCGATATCGACGAGTACTTCGGACGCTACCGCCGCCAGCTTATGGCGCGCGACGACATCCGCAAGGTTTCCGGCATGTCACCGGCCGACCGCGACGCTCTCCTCAAAAGCATACCGAAAGGCGTTCCGCGTTAGTCCGGCGAGTTCGTCTTCCGTAAATCCAAACTCCCGCGCCGCTAGCTCATATTCGCTCGTAAGCGTGCAGCCGAACAACGCCGGATCGTCCGAATTGAGAATGATCGGCACTCCCGCGTCATACAGCCGCCTCACCGGATGCGCCGCCAGCGACGGCACCGCCCCCGTGCGCAAATTACTAGTGATACAGATCTCCAGCGGAATCTGCTTCGCGGCCAAGTGCGCCACTAGCGCCGGGTCCTCAATTGCGCGAATCCCATGCCCGATGCGTTCCGAACCAATTTCCAGCGCCTCCCAAACACTCCACGGTCCCGCCGTCTCACCCGCGTGACAAGTCAACCGCAGCCCGCGATCCCGCGCCTCGCGAAAGAGATTGCCGAACATTCGCGCCGGCCCGCGCTCCTCATCCCCGCCCAATCCGATCGCCACTACGCCCTCGCCCACCCGCTCCGCCGCCAGATCGAACACCGGCTTCGCCGCCTCCGCCCCAAATTGCCGGATCGCATCGAAAATCCACCGCACCGTCACCGGCGTTCGCGCCGCCTCCCGCGCCAGCGCATCATAGATAGGCCCGAAAGCCTGTTGCTTCCACAACACCACCCCGGCCGACAGAATCACTTCCGCATACGTGACGCCTTCGCTCTCCAGCCGCTCAAACAACCGCCGGGCCACCCGCGCGTAGTCCTCCGGAGCCCGCAGCCGCTGATTCACCCATACGAAACTCTTCAAAAACCCAGCGAAATCCGTGTAAGTTGTGTGTTCCGCGATCTCCTCGCGCGTCAGCGACGGATCGATCTCCAACAAAGTCTCCGGCTCTACCGATCCATCCAAATGTAGGTGCAATTCAGCTAGCGGCGGCATCCAATGCCATAATAGCGGTGTGCAGGCAGCCCCCGTCGCATCTTCCTTGACACCCTTCGAGTTGCATCTCCACGCCGAAGGCACGCACCACGAAAGTTACCGCATGCTCGGCGCGCATCCCGTGCGCGAAGGCGACGTCCAAGGCGTCCGCTTCGCCGTCTGGGCGCCCAACGCCGATTCCATTACCGTCATCGGCGATTTCAACCGCTGGGACCAAGCCGCCCACCCTATGCAGCATCGCGACAGCGGCGTATGGGAACTCTTCATCCCCGCGCTCGGCTCCGGTACGCACTACAAATATTGCGTCCGCTCCCGCGATGGCGAAATCCAAGAGAAGGCCGATCCCTACGCCTTCTTCTCCGAAGCCCCGCCGCGCACCGCATCGATCGTTTGGGAGCTAAACAACCACAACTGGGCTGACCAGGATTGGATGTCAGCCCGCGCCCAGCGCAACCTCCTGCGCGAACCCGTCTCCGTCTATGAAGTACATCTCGAATCCTGGATGCGCCACCCATCGGGCGAATCGCTCAGCTACCGCGAACTAGCCGACCGCCTGGTCACCTACGTCCGCGACCTGGGCTACACCCACCTCGAACTGCTGCCCATCATGGAGCACCCCTTCTCCGGCTCCTGGGGCTACCAGGTCACCGGCTACTACGCCCCCACCTCGCGCTTCGGCAATCCCGACGACTTCCGCTATTTCGTCGACGCCTGCCATCAAGCCGGCCTGGGCGTGATTCTCGATTGGGTCCCCGGCCACTTCCCGCGCGACGCCCACGGACTGTGGCGCTTCGACGGCACCGCGCTCTACGAACACGCCGACCCGCGCCAGGGCGAGCACAAGCGAGTGGGGCACCCTCATCTTCAACTTCGGCCGCAACGAGGTTCGCAACTTCCTGCTGTCGAACGCGCTCTATTGGCTGCGCGAATTTCACATCGACGGCCTGCGCGTTGACGCCGTCGCCTCCATGCTGTACCTCGACTATGCGCGCGATCAAGGCGAATGGATCCCCAACCGCTTCGGCGGCCGCGAAAATCTCGAAGCCATCGACTTCCTGAAGCGTTTCAATGAGCTCGTCCACCAGGAACCCGGAGCCATCAGCATCGCCGAAGAATCCACCGCCTGGCCCGGCGTCTCGCGCCCCGTCTACACCGGCGGCCTGGGCTTCACCATGAAATGGAACATGGGCTGGATGCACGACATGTTCGAGTACTTCGCCAAGGACTCCGTCTTCCGCAAATATCACCAGCAGTTGATCACCTTCAGCATGCTCTACGCCTTCACCGAAAATTTCATGCTGCCGGTGTCGCACGACGAGGTAGTGTACGGCAAGCGCTCGCTGATCTACAAAATGCCCGGCGACGAATGGCAGCGCTTCGCCAACACCCGCGCGTTCCTGGCCTACATGTTCGCGCACCCCGGCAAGAAGCTGCTATTCATGGGCACCGAATTCGGCCAGACCGAGGAATGGAACCACGACGCGCAGCTTGCCGTGGTCCTTGCTCCAATACCCCATCCACTACAAACTACAAACGATGGTGAAGGAACTGAACTGGCTCTACCGCCGCGAGCCCGCCCTGTATGAGGTCGACGACGACTTACTACGGCTTCGAGTGGATCGACCTGCAGGATTCCGAGTCGTCGATCATCACCTTCCTCCGCTTCGCCCGCAACCGCGAAGACTTCATCGTATTCGCGTGCAATTTCACCCCCGTGCCCCGCGAAGGCTACCGCATCGGCGTCCCGCGAGCCGGCCTCTACCGTGAACTCTTCAATACCGACTCCGAACTATTCGGCGGCGCCAACATAGGAAACGCCGGCGCCGTGATGGCCGAAGAAATCCCCTTCCACGGCCGGCCGGCCAGCATAAACGTAACCATCCCACCGTTGGCGGTGGTGGCGTTCAAGCCGTAGAAGACTTCAATTAGAAGAGACGTAGATGCAATTAAGGCGTCTACGGTTTAACTTACCAAGACGTTTTGATACGACGCCCATCATCTGCCGTGAACTCAACGAACCGTGGTCCAAAAGTGGGCTTTCGCTCAAGAGACTTGGGCGCGAGGTTTGGGTTTACGAAAGAGAAGCACGGCGGATTCACGTCCCCAATCGCTACGAGAGGAAACCTCGGCGCAGCCCAACCGCCACAACTGCTTATCCAGCCATTCCTTTCACTCGGCATGGCGATCCAATACGACTCAGGCTTGCCGTCGCCGCTTCGGGTGAGTATAAAAGCACATCCTTTGTCGCCCTTATGAAGGGATCCTGAAATAGCTTTCCCATCGGCGTACAGCTTTGCCCCAGGAACGATGACGAAATAGGCGGTATAGCCGAAGAACGCTTCTCGAAAAACTACCAGAGCAAGTAGAACGCCCACCACCAATCCGGTAATCTTGAGAGCCTTCTGCATGGTTCGTTCACTGGCTACCGCAAATCGTGGCGTTCTATTGCTGCTTCGCCGCCGTCACCTTCACGTCCGGCAAAGTCTCCGCAATCGCCAGCCCCGCCCAACTCGCCGCCCCAGCCGAAATCCATTGATTATGCCCGAACGGATACCCGCTATCGAAATAAGTCTGCGTCGGATAAGCCCGGCTCTTCACAAACCACGCACCATTCTGATACTGATTCTTCAGCAGGAACGCCACGCCCTTGCGATACAACTCCGCCGTCGCCGCGGTCCCCGCCTGCCGCAGCGCGTACAACGACTCCCCGGTCGCCCAAGCATCCGATTGATATTCGTCGTGCTGCCCCCATCCGCCGTCGGCCTTCTGCTTGGCAATGATCTGCTGCACGGCCGCGTTGATGTCGGCGCGCGGCGCTTTCGACCACACCAATCCCATCAGCCGCATGTTGCGCTCTTCCGCCGTGCTCGGGACCACCGCGAGCAGCCAGCGCTGCGACCGCCGCACTTTTTCGTCCACTTCGCTCTTGCGCCCGGCAATCGGATACAGCGTCATCGCACGCACCGCCAGCGCCGTCTGGCTGACGATGGTGTCTTCCATCGGAGGCCGTGACACGCCCTGCCCCAGGTAAGTCCCATCCGCCATCTGCTGACCGACAACCAAGTGAGTGGATTGGGCCGTGATGGTATCCAGCGGATATTGTTCCGCCGCGAACATCGCCATCACGTAGCCGATCGTGACGAAGTCCCCGGCCGTGCGATCGCCTTGCATGGCGGCCTCCCCGGCGGTCTTGAAGAACCCCAGCATCTGCTGCATATTCTTGCGCGCCAGTTCTTCATTGACCGCGATCCCCTTGGACCGCGCCACCGCCGCCAGCTGCCCCGGCAGCGCCTGGCTATGGCAGGTCACGCAATGCCGCGTGTCAAACACCAGCGGAGCCGAAGGCAGCAGCAGCGCCACCGCGCGGCTCACGGACGTGCGCGCATCCGCAACACCTTCAGGCCCGGGATACGTTTCCTGCCGCGGCCCATGCCCAGGCTTCGCCCCATATTGCTTCAGCAAATCGATCCGCACCTGATCCTGGCGATACACCGCCCAATCGAGCGGCCTCTCGCCATCGATGTCTTCCGCATTCGGGTCCGCGCCTTTTTCGAGCAGCAGCTTGAGCGTAGCCGGCGTCGATTGCTCCGACGCAGCCGCCGTCATCAAAGCCGTGCGCTGATAAGGAGCCAGCTTCCCATTCACATCCGCCCCCATTGCGATCCACTTCTCGATCAGCTCCGGCGGCTCCCAGTGCGACGCGCCCGGCAGCGCTTCCGCCGGAATTTTCAACCCCTTGGACATCAGATATTCAATGTTCGGCTGGTAATGCCGCGCGTAAACCCGCAGCCGCGCCCCGCCGTAGCCCGGCTCGTTCGGATCGCAGCCATGCTCTACCAAGAACCGAACTACATCGACGTCAGCGTAAGTCGCCGCGCGCCCCAAAGCGTGCATCCCGCTCTTGTCCTTAGCGTGAATGTCCGCGCCCTTGCTGACAAGCAATTGCAGGATCTCAACCGTCCCCGGAAAACTGGCCGCAATCAGCAGCGGAGTGCGTTCCAGATTGGTCGACCGTGCATTGACATCCGCCCCGTGCTCTACCAGCAGCTTCACCTTCGCGAAATTCGGAATCGCCCACATCAACGGCGTCGCTCCCGCCCCGTTCGCGACATTCGGATCCGCCCCGCGGTCAAGCAGCAACTTGACCTTGTCAACCCCGCCAAAAAGCGCCGCCATCATCAGCGCCGGATTCCCGTCAGCGTCCTTCCCGTTGGGATTCGCCCCACCCTCCAGCAGCCTCTTCACCGCCGCGTTGTCAGCCTTCTGAATCGCCTGAAAAAGCGGCTCCGCCGCAGGTGCCGCAGGTAACATTCCGCCTGCCAACAGCAAGGTCAGCAGCGCTCGACGAGTGGACATACCCATCCTCCCGGCCGGACTTGGAATCCCCGGCTTGTGGCCAGTATACTCCAGACATGTCACGGATGCCGCTGGCTTTGCTGGTGCTCACCGCCTCCCTCCTATGGAGCCAGCCGCCTGCTCCGCCACCCGCCGCCGGCTTCGACGCCGTCGCCGCCACCAACGCTTACCTCGCCACCGTTCCTGCTGACAAAAAAGCCCGCTCCGACGCCTATTTCGAGGGCGGCTACTGGCTGATCCTGTGGGATTTCCTCTACGGCGCCGCCATCTCTGTGCTTCTACTATCGACGCGCCTATCGTCCCGCATGCGTTCCCTAGCCGAGCGCCTCACCCGCTTCCGACCTGTTCAAACCTTCGTGTATTGGGTCGAATATCTCCTGCTGACCACCGCGCTCACCTTCCCGCTAACCGTCTACGAAGGCTTCGTCCGCGAGCACCAATACGGCCTCGCCACGCAAACCTTCGCCCCCTGGCTCGGAGACCAACTGAAATCGCTCGCCCTCGGACTGTTACTAGGTGGCCTGGCCGTCACTGCCCTCTTCGGAATCGTGCGCCGCCTGCCCCGCACCTGGCACATCTGGGGAGCCGTCGCCGGACTCGCTCTCACTGCCCTCTTCACCATGATCTTCCCGGTATTCATAGCGCCGCTGTTCAACCAATACACCAAGCTGACGGACCCCACCGTGCGCGACCCCATCCTAAGCCTGGCCCGCGCCAACGGCATCCCCGCCACGGAAGTTTACGAAGTGGACGCCTCCCGCCAAAGCACCCGCATCAGCGCCAACGTCTCCGGATTCCTAGGCACCGAGCGCATCACCCTCAACGACAACCTGTTGAAGCGTTCCACCCTGCCCGAGATCATGTCCGTCATGGGCCACGAAATGGGCCACTACGTCCTCAATCACGTATACAAAGGTTTGCTGTTCACCCTGATCGTCTTGGTAGTTTTCTTCGCCGGACTCCGCCGCGCCCTCGATTGGTCGTTAGCCCACTGGGGCGCGCGCTGGGAAATTCGCAGCGTGTCCGATCCCGCCGTGCTGCCGTTGGCCGTGCTGATCGTCTCGATCTTCAGCTTCCTCTACACGCCCATCGGCAACACCGTAACGCGCACCATGGAGCAAGAAGCCGACATGTATGGCCTCAACGCCGCGCGCCAGCCCGACGCCTTCGCCACCATCGCGCTCAAGCTAGGCGAATACCGTAAACTCAACCCCGGCCCCATCGAAGAAATGCTCCTGTTCGACCACCCCTCCGGCCGCACACGCATCTACTCCGCCATGCGCTGGAAAGCCGAAAACCTGAATACAACGAAAAAAATGGGGACACACTAACCGATTGCTCTGAGCTATAAGCTACATGAAGAGGCGAGGGCATCCCCGTTTTTTCCGCATGCACTAGCTACCACAGCACCCTCTCTAGCGCCTCGCAGAAGAAGTATTCGCCCCACATCACCGATTCATCCACGCCCAGCCCCTTGTGCACGTGATACACCCCGCCCTTGAGAATCCCCTCCCACTTGGGATCGCGCTTGCCCAGGTGCTTCTCGCACAGCGACCTTAAAATCCGCACCGCCGTAGACCAGTATAGGTGCCCCTTCATCGAATCCGGCACCAGCCGGCATAGCCGCAGCAGCCCCGCCGCGTAAATCGCCGCCGCTGAAGTATCGAGCAGCGTCCGGTTCTCCGCCGGAGCATTGAAATCCCACGGCGGCACGCCATCGTGGGGCGAATGCGTGATGTAAAAATCGGCGCACGCCTGCGCGGTTTCAAGATAATGCGGATCGCGGCTGTACTCGTAAACAGTAGTGAAGCCGTACATCGCCCAGCTCAATCCGCGTGACCAGCAGGAATCCCCGCGATAGCCCTGATGCGTTGCCTGATGCAGAAATTCCCCGGTGTCGGTATCGAAAATCCCCTCATGCGCCGTCGATCCATCTCCGCGCACCAGCACCCGCCGCGAGGTCCGCGCATGCCGCAGTGCGATATCGCGCAGCTTACGGTCGCCGCTTTCCCGCGCCGCGTAAAAAATGATCCCGACGTTCATCATGGTGTCGATGAACAGCGAATTATCGCCGACAAACGACCGCAAATACCCGCCCTTCTCCTTGAAACGTGTTGCCAGCGTGCGCCCCGCATCGATCAGTACTTCACGCCGCGCCGCATCCGGATGCAGCCGGTTCCAGCGATAGTAGGTCGACAAAAATAGAAACCCCAGATCATGCGCGTCGCGATCCTTCTTGCGCTCCTCAATGGGTTCGGTATAGCGCACCGCATTTTCAAACCAGAACTTCGCCTCCGCCGAACCGGGCTCGGCGTGCTTGTAAAAGATCCACATCATCCCCGGCAAGAAACCGTCGGACCAATGGGTCCACACCTGTCCCTCGTGTTTCCACTCCCCGTCTTTCGTATGCAGCGGGTACAGCATGGGATGCTTTTCGACCAGCCTCCTCACCTGCCGCTGAGCGAATTGATAGGATTGCGCGAACAGTTCCCCGGTGTCGCTAGAAAGATGAATCATGTAATGCCTCTAATTATAGGCCGCCATGCAGCCCGTGCTACGATCAGGAAAATGCCAACGAAAATCACCATCCGCGACAACGGCTCGATCCGCGTCGAAGGAGACTTTACCATTTACGACGTGAACGGCAACGCCTTCGATTTAGCCGGCCGTGAAACCATCGGCCTCTGCCGCTGCGGTCAATCCCAAAACAAGCCGTTCTGCGACGGCACCCACGGCAAAATCGGCTTCCAATCCGCCTGCCCCGCCCGCGCCTTGCCGCCCCCCGTTCCCAAGGCGTAAGGGTATCGCGCCCCAGTAGTACGGGCAGATCCTAATCACACGGCGGGAGAACATTCGTCCTCTTCCGGAACCACTTAGCGAAGGCGAATTCCATATCGGCTTACCGGAGTAGTCTTTCCGGCCCGCGGAGGGTTCGCACTGCGCTAACGGAGATCCCAAAATGACGAAGTTCGCCCGCACCATCCCAAAATTGACGTTTCTGGTTCTGTTGCTGGCCACCCTAGCCGCACCCACCTACGCCACCATCGTATACACTTCTTGCTCCAGCGGATGCAGCGCCACCAACGGCACTTACTCCAGTTGGCAATCCGCGCCCGGCTCGTCCGGCCTGAGCTTTTCCACATTGCCCAACACTTTCGCACCAGGCAACCTCAGCGGCGGTGTGTACACCGACCCAACCGGGACCGTATTCACCGGTTACAACGGCGTGAACATCGATACTCTGATGAGTATCTCGGGCAGCTCGCTGCTCCAAAGCGTCGGTGGCACCGGTGACGGAATTGAAATCATTCTCCCGGCGAATACCTATGCCATCGCCTTCAGTATCACGACGCTGGTCGGTTTCGGGAGTCCCATGGTGGAACTGGGCGATCACAACCTCAGCAACTCCAACTATCAAATCGTGATTCCGAGCCCCGGTGGAGCGTCCAACACACAGTTTTTTGCCATCACCAGCACCACCCCTCTCACCGAGTTGTTCATCGGCTCACTCGGCAGTCGGGGGACGATTGCAAATCAATGATTTCGAGCTTGGCGAGGAGTCGCCCACTCCTGAACTTTCGAGCGTCAGCCTGATGGGCAGCGGCCTATTGCTGTTAGGACTCCTCCGCCGCCGCATCCACAAACCAAACAGTGCCATCGCCTGAAGCGATCTGCGCCGGATAGCTCCGTGGGGCAAACGGTGCATGGAACACGGACCGCAGCGCCGCCGCCTTGTCCGCGCCCGTCGCGAGCACGGCGGTGTGGCGCGCGGCCAGCAGCACTCCCGGCAGCAACGTGATGCGCCACTGCTTAAATTTCTCCACCCATACCGCGGCGGCGATGTCCGTCCGGTTATCGATCAACGCTTCCCCCGGGAACAAGCTCGCGGTATGAGCATCCGGGCCCATGCCGCGATGCATCGCATCGAATGCCGGCAGCTCGCCCTCCGCCAAGCCAAAGAACTTCTGGATATCGGCTACGTAGCGCGTAGCCGCCTCGGCCGGGTCCAGTTCCGCCTCAATGCGATGAATATTCGCCGCTGGAAAATTGCCGGCCTTCAGCCAAGCGTCCTGCGTGAACTTGAAATTGCTTTGTGAATCGGTAGGAGGCACTCCGCGTTCGTCCACCCAGAATAAATGCACCCGATCCCACGCGAAGGGAGTCCGCGCAAACCTCTCAAACATAGGCCGCGGCGACGACCCCCCGGAAATCGCCAGCGCCGCCCGCCCCTTTTTCGCGATCGCCTCGCGCAGCCATTCGAGGATCTGCGTGCCGCAAGCCTCCACCGCCGCCGCCCCGTCGGCGAATGGCCGGACGTCCATCAGCCCAGTACCCGCTCAAACACCGGGTCACGCCCCAGGATCGACAATTCCTCGCGCATCAAACACTCTTCCGAATCCGGCGACAGCATGGCGGAATAGACGCGCTCTCCAGTATTCACTTCGAGCGTTCCCTTGACTCCCAATTTGATCGACATCTCCGGACCCGCGCCCGCAAACACCACGGAATGCATTCCAGCATCTCCCGCCACCGGCGACAGGGTCACATTCATCCCCGGCAGCGCGCGTTCGATCCAGCGCGCAAAGTACAGCGACCGCGTCCCCGGACGCGCCCCGCCATGTTGAATGCGCACCGTCCCCCTGCGCCCCGCCGCGAGCCATCCATCCGGCGAAGCGTCCATCAAATGCGCCACCGCTTCGCGCCATCCCGTCAGCCGCGTCCACGCCAGGTCCGCCACTTGCCGCCCGTCCTTGCGCATGCGCTTCAAAAACTCAATTGCCGAACTCGGATGCCGCACCGCCCGTGTATTGAAAATGATCTTGTTCGCCAGTGGAAACAGCGGATCGAGTGACCGGTCCAAAAACGCCCGCGGACCCCGGCACCACAACACCACCGGCAGATCCGGCGCAATCAACGGCACTAGGAAGCGGGCCACTTCATCGGTCTGCTCGGAATCAGCCGTAATCTCGATCCCTTCGGCGCAAATCTGCTGCTCTCCGCCGAGCGGCATCCAGCATTCGGCGAACACCCGCCCGCTGAAATCGCCACCCTCGCTCGGAGTCAGCACAATCGCCCTGCTAGGATGCCCGTGCATCAGCACGCCGATGGTCTTGCGCGCCTGCTCGGCGTCCATAGTTTCGTGGTGTTCGGCCACCGCGATCAGCGTCATCGAGCACGCCCGCAGTACCCCGCCCTCGCCCTGGTCGCGCGCTAGCTGCGCCCACAATTCGCGCAGCTCCCGCAGAATTTTTTCGGGATCGATGGCGCTTGTCAACTATTCCTCCACTGATGCCCCTGCCGCGCCAGCATCTCATCGGAAGCCGCCGGTCCCCACGTCCCCGGATCGTAATTCGGATATTCAAATTTACGATTCGCCCAGTCTTCCAAAATCGGCGCCACCACCTTCCAGCTAGCCTCCACCATGTCCTGCCGCGTATACAGCGTGGCGTCGCCCGTCAGCGCATCGTCGAGCAGCGTCTCATAAGCCGTAGGCGATCGCTCCCCGAAACTTGACCCATAATTGAAATCCATCGACACCGGCCGCAGCCGCATCCCACTCCCCGGCTGCTTCGACAGAAACCGCAGCGAAATCCCCTCCTCCGGCTGAATGCGCAGGATCAACAAATTCGGCCGCATGGTCACGCCCCCCTCGCCCGGCGAGAACAACGCGTGCGGAGCCATGTTGTACTGAATCGCAATCTCCGTAGTGCGCTTGGGCAGTTTCTTCCCGCTGCGAATGTAGAACGGCACCCCCGCCCAGCGCCAATTGTCGATAAAGAAGGTAGCCGCCGCGTAAGTTGGCGCCTGCGACGCCGGATCTACTCCCGCCTCATGCCGAAACCCCGCGTACTGCCCCGCCACCGAGTACAACGGCACCTCCTCGGGACTCAAAATGCGAATCGACCGCAGCAGCTTCGCCCGTTCATCGCGCACCGCGTCGGGCTCGTAAGCCGCCGACGGCTCCATCGCCACCGTCGCCATCACCTGCAGCAGATGATTCTGGATCATGTCGCGCACCGCCCCAGCTTCCTGATAGTAAGCGCCGCGCCCCTCCACGCCAATCGATTCCGCAGCCGTGATCTGCACGTGATTCACATAGCGCCGGTTCCACAACGGCTCGAAAATCCCATTGCCGAAGCGGAACGCCAAAATGTTCTGCACCGTTTCTTTGCCCAGATAATGATCGATGCGATAAACGTCAGCCTCGGCGAACACACTATGCACGCGCTGATTCAGCTCGCGCGCGCTGGCGAGATCATGGCCAAACGGTTTCTCGATGACGATGCGCTGCCACCCCTTGGCGTCGCTGTGCCCCAGGCCGACGCCGCCGATCCGCTCCGCCACTTCCGCATAATAGCTGGGCTGCGTCGAAAGATAATACAGGACGTTGGTGCGCCCCAGCGCCGCCAATTTTTCCTTGATCGCCAAATACAGCGATGGATCCCCCAGATCCCCGGCAATGTAGTGCAGACTCTTGGCGAACCCAGTCCATTGTTCTTCGTCGAACGGACTGTCCTCCAGAAACTCCTTCACCGAATCATGCATCTTGGAGCGAAATTCGTCGTCGCTCATCGCCGTACGCGAGGTGCCGATAATCGACACCGTGGCCGGCAGTCGCCGCTCATAGGCCAGCCGGTACAAGGAAGGAATCAGCTTACGCTTGGTGAGATCTCCGTTGGCTCCAAAAATGACGATGGCGCAATCCGGCACCTGGCGTTGAAAGCGCAGTGGGTCGGCAAAGGGATTGGAATCGGGCACGTATTTTCACGTTACCATGCTAGGATTCCAGTACGATGTCAACCAAGAAAGTGCTAGCGGTGGTGGAAGACCTGTTCTTCACCGTAAAGATCAACGAATCCGCCAAACGCGCCGCCGTGCCCATTGCTTTCGTGAAGAGCCAACGCGATGCTTTGGATCAAGCCGCCGAGCACCCCTCGCTCATGATTTTTGACTTAAACTTCACCGCAGTAAATCCCATAGAATTGATCCGGACGATAAAAGCCACTCCCGACCTAGCCAAAATCCAGTTAGTTGGCTATGTCTCCCACGTCCAAGGCGACCTAAAGCAGGCGGCACAAGAAGCCGGCTGCGACATGGTCCTAGCCCGCTCCGCCTTCTCCCAAAACCTCCTCCAACTCCTGACCCGCCAAAAAAATAGGGACGGAGCCTGATTTCGCCCGTGCCCCGTCAACAAATCAGGCTCCGTCTCTATTTTTTCCGCAGTCTCTCCAAATCCGCCGTGAGCTGCCGCGTAATCTTTTCCGCCACGTCCGCACTAGCGCCCTTGAACTTAGCGCCATTACTTTCCTGCGTAGTCGACCACATCACATCCCCATCTTTATTCACCAACCGCACCGTAGCCATAGCCTCATGCTTCCGCTCATGAATATTAGTGGACTCGTTCTCCCCCACCCCTGC
>CAVVZG010000190.1:0-12442 GCA_963752205.1 Bryobacterales bacterium
CGCCGCTCACGCCCAGGTTCACTTTGCGGATGCCGGTATAGCTGAAGACCATGTCCGCGTTCTCCTGGCGCGCGGTGCCCGTCGCTCCGTTTCCTGAATACAATCCGCGGTTGTAATGGAACGCGACGCTGGCGTGGCGGAACTTTCGTTGCAGGGTCGCCGTGCCGCTGGGATACAGCGTGCGCGTATAGTTGTTCTCCGTGAGGCTCGGCACTCCGAAAAGGGCAGCGAGCTCCGGACCCAATTGATAAGTGATCTGGCTGTTGATTTCACTGATGGTGATTCCCGCTTCCACGGAAAAAGTCCAGAATCGTCCGATCGAAGTGGCGAATGTGCCGTGATAGGTGTTTGAATCCGAGGTGCTGTGAAATGCCGGGTATTCGTAATGCGAGTAGCTATAGTTAAAGCCTACGCTCGACGCCTTGGACATCCGGCGCTGCATGCTTCCCGTCAAAGTGTATCCCCCCGAATTGGAGAGCCCTTGCTGCTTTTGGTCTTGCAGAAAGCCGGATCCGCCAAACGTAAAGGAGGTGCGCGCCGATTGCAGATAGGTCGCGTACGCGGACGATTGCAAGAAAGTGGTTCGCGCATCGAACAAGAGCAAAGAGGGAGTGAAAACGCTATTGGGATCGTTCGACGCCGCAGTGGACAACTCGCTGTTCACCACCGAATAGGTGCCCACGGACTCGTGCAGATCCAGCGTCCAATGCCGCGAGGGTTCCAGCGTGTAGCCTAAGTTTAAGTGCTGATCGCTGCCGTTATAGCTGTCCGAATTTACGTAGTGGTGATAGTTGCCGCCGTAGTCCAGCCCCAGTAGCGCGCGCTTCCAGCGATGCATGCCATACGCGCCCACGTTCGCCTGGACGCCGTATAGATTGTGGATGCGCAGCAGGTTCCCTTGAGCGTCCAGCGTGAAGGGCTGAAGATTGGTGTCCACAACTCCCGAAACACCCGCATAAAAGCGCAGGTCCAATTGCTCGCCGCTGCGCATCCCGATGTCCCCGGCGCCTAGGCTCGCCACCCCGGGCCCCATGTAATTGGGCATCGCACTGTTCTGGGCCGCTGCGGTCGAGGCCGCCGCAATCAGCAGAGTCCCGCCCAGCATCCGCCCCAGGAACTTAATCCACATACCCGGCGTCAAATTTCTATGCAAGGGTAGGTTCTCCCATCCGATAGACTGAAATGGACAATAACTCTTCCGAGTCTGACGCCTGGCGCTTGCCCTGTCAAGTCCCCAAGAAACAGGAGGTTATGAAAATGTTTTGGCGCATCTGGCCCGTTTGCCTGCTCGTTCCAGTACTTTCCGCGGCTGATCTTCCCATTACCGAAGTGACGCTCTATAAGCATGGTGTGGCTCACCTGGAGCGCTCCGGCGAGCTGCAGCCCGGCGAGACCGCGCGCCTGGATTTCAAGCCCGATGACATGAACGATGTCCTCAAGTCGCTCACCGTTACAGACCGCAATGGCGGCAAAGTGAACGGCGTCCGCTACGATTCGAGCGATCCCTTGGAAAAGCGCCTCGCCGATTTCCCATTCCAACTGGGTGCCGGCGCCTCGCTCGCCGCTTTTCTCGATCAGATGAAAGGCGCGCGCATCGAATTGAAGCTCGGCGCCGGCGACGCCTCGGGCGTCGTCATCAGCGCTCGCGTGGTCGAACAGTCCGACAAGGACCGGCCTTCGCAGCACGAAGTACTGGTACTGCTCATGGACTCCGGCGACATCCGCAGCTTCGATTTGGGAGCCGCTAGCGCCGTCAAACTCAGCGATCCCAAACAGCAAAGCCAACTAGCGGCATACCTGACCGTGCTCAACCAGTCCCACGCCCGCGACCGCCGCAGCGTCTACATCGATGCCGTGAGTTCCGGCGCGCGCCAGTTGACCGCCAGCTATATGACGCCCGCCGCGGTTTGGAAGTCCAGCTACCGCCTGATGTTCGGCGCCGCCGGCGAACCCACTCTCGAAGGATGGGCCATCATCGACAACACTTCTGGCGACGACTGGAACAACGTGCGCCTGGCAGTGGTGTCCGGCAAACCCGTGTCGTTCATCACAAAGTTGTACGAGCCCCGCTACATCCAACGCCCGTTCGCGGAATTAGCGGAGAATCAAGCCGCCGCGCCAATGGTCTATCAAGGAGCGATGGAAGCCGCGAAGGACGCCAAAGCAATGGCCGCGGCTCCGCCCGCGCCGTTCGCACAACGCGCCGGAGGATTTGGAGGAAATGCATTAAGGGCCACGGACATCGGTCTCTCATCGTTCGCCGCCACCGCCGACACCCGCCAAGCCGGTGAGCTATTCGAGTACAGCTTCGCCGCCCCCGTCACCGTCAAGCAGGGCGAATCGGCCATGCTCCCCTTCCTACAACAGAAAATCGGTGCCCGTAAGCTACTCGTCTATTCGGAAAGCTACGGCCTCAACCCGCGCGACGCCGCCGAACTCACCAACAACACCGGCAAGACCCTCGACGGCGGCCCCATCACCGTATACGACGCCGGATCATATGCCGGAGAAGCGTTAGTAGAAACCCTCCCCATGAGCGACAAGCGCCTCATCAGCTACGGCGTCGATTTAGGAACCCGCGTCACCACCGCCTTCGATTCCTCGCAAGCCGTCGTCCGCGAAATCCATTTCCAGCGCGGCATCCTCACCACCCACTCCGCCCTCCAGGAAACCAAAACCTACACCATCAAGAACGTCGACGCCAAAGCCAAGACCCTCGTGATCGAGCACACCCAGCGCCCCGGCTACACACTCATGGAACGCAAGCCCAGCGAAACCACTCCCAGCGCCTACCGCTTCGAAGTGAAACTCGCCGCCTCCGACACTCAAACTTTCCCCGTGCGCGAAGAACACCTCTACGACGAATCGCTCTCCGTCACCAACCTGACGCCCGACGTCCTCGCTGTCTACATCCAGAACAAATCCCTGAACGAAACCGCGCGCCGCCAGCTCGACCAAATCGCCCAGAAAAAACGCGAGATCTCCGCCAACGACGCCGCCATCCGCCAAGCCGATGCCGATGTCACCAGCCTCACGCAGGATCAGACCCGTCTGCGCAGCAACATCGAGAGCCTGAATCGCGTCAGCGGCCAGCAGGATCAAGTCCAGACCTACGCGCGCCAGTTGGCGGCAGCCGAAACCAAACTGGCCGCGTTACGCGATACCCAAAGCGACCTGCGCAAAAAGAAATCCGCGCTTGACGTCGAACTCAATTCGCTGACGGAGCGGATTTCGTTTTAGCCGGGAGCTGAATCCCGTCGCCGTATTGCGCGTAGTTCGGAATCGTCACCGGCAGATGTCCCGTGATGGGAATCTCGCCCATCAGCGCCTTCACCACCGAAATCTCCGACGGCGTAGCCGTGCTGAACGCCGCCAGATACCCGTTCACCTTGGGAAATCCGGAAAGCAAGTAGGGATTGCCAAACGACACCAGCGCCACCGGTGTCGACCCCTGCGACAACTTCTCCAGATAAGCCGGCAGATCCCCGCCCAATATCGGATTCGTCGTGAAGGTAGCGAACACCAGCGCCGAACACACCGACACATCGCCGATCACCGCATCCAGCGCCGCCAGCGGCAGCGAATTATCGACGAACGCCACGCGCGCCTGTGGAGCCCGCTTGCGAAATTCCTGCGCCAATCTTTGCCCGAACGTCGACAGCCGCACTCCCGCCGACACCACCAGGCACGCCTGATTGGGAGCGAACAATGGCACCACGCCGCCGTCATTTTTCACCAGCGTCAGCGCGCGGTCCGCCACGTCCTGCGCGCGATTGGCCTCTTCATCCACATCCAGCGCGTCGCTGATCGCATCCAGATCGACAATCTTCCTCTTAGGCAAGCCCACCCGTACTTTAGCTTCCAGCACCCGCAGCGCGCTCTGATCGATACGCTGCCGCGACAGCCGCCCCTGCGCCACCGCCGCCATCAACGCGCGAATCGAGGCGCCGGGATCGGACGGCATCAACAGCACATCCGCACCAGCTTCAATCGCCCGCACTGAAGCCTCGCCCGTCGCAAATTGCTTGGTCAGCCCCGCCATGTCCATCGCGTCCGTGACCACCAGCCCCTTGAAGCCCAGATCCTCGCGCAACAATCCCGTAAGCACACGCGCCGAAACCGTGGCCGGAATCGCATCCGGTTCGATCGCCGGCACCGTCATGTGCGCCGTCATAATCGAATCCACGCCATGATTGATCGCCGCCTCAAACGGCTTCAATTCCACATCGTTCATATGTTCACGCGTGGCGTCGAGCCGCGCCAGATCCAAATGGCTGTCGATATTGGTATCGCCGTGCCCCGGGAAATGCTTTGCCGAAACCAGGACCATGTTCTTCGTATCGGAATGCGCGCCATCGATGTAGGCCGCCACATGCTCTGCAACTTCATCCGGATTCTCGCCGTAAGAGCGAATATTAATCACCGGATTCAGCGGATTATTGTTGACGTCCGCGTCCGGCGCGAACACCCACTGCACTCCCAGTGCGCGTGCCTCCCGCGCCGTCGCCAGCCCCTCCGCCCGCGAAGCATCCACGTCGCGCGCCGCGGCATAAGCCATGTTGAACGGGTAGCGCACCGTGTCGCTCACCCGCATCGATGACCCGCGCTCGAAATCCGCGCCAATCAATAGCGGCGTCTTCGACAGCTTCTGCATCTGATTAACAAACAGCGCCATCGTATGTGGCTCGGCCGTACGCGCCAATCCGTTTTGCACGCGGTTCACCATGATGAACCCGCCGATGTGCAGGTCCTTCACCCAATGCCGGAATTGCAGGAATTCCTTTGAATACGTGCTGGGAGCGTCTCCATAATAAGCCCCCATCACCAACTGCCCCACGCGATCGCGCAAGCTGAGCGACCGCAGCATCGCTTGCGCGGCGCGTTGCTCGGGCGTCACCTTAGGCGCAGGCTTAGCGGCAAGCCTTCCCTCGCCTCTCGCCAACAAGCAAAACAGCGCAAATGTGACGACGGACCGCATCGCCCTTAGGATATCTTTATTCGGCAGGTATACGTGCGGCCGGTAGAGAAGCCGCCGCAATCTGCGCAATATCCAGCAATTTCGGCGCCGCCCCAGCGCTAGTCCCCGCCGCCAGCGCATCGCGAAACATCGTATTGCAGAACGGACAAGCCGTCCCCACCACATTAGCGCCGGTAGCCACCAGTTCCTGCGCGCGATTGTGGCTGACGCGTTCCCCGGTTTCTTCGCCCAGGAATGCCAGCCCGCCCCCAGCCCCGCAGCAGAAACTCCGCTCCCGCGACCGCGGCGGATCGACCACTTCTCCGGATCGCGCCAGCACCTCGCGCGGCTCATCGTAAGTCCCTCGATAGCGCCCCAGATAACAAGGATCGTGATACACGATCTTATCGCCGGTATCCGCCCACGGCAGCCGCTCCTGATGCCGCGCCATGAACTCGCTGTGATGCTCAATCTCCGGCGCGACCCCAAACTCCCGCCAGTCAGTAGAAATCGTACGCACGCAGTGCGGACAAATCGAAACGATCTTCGTCACCTTAGCCTGCGTCAGCGTTTCCAGATTCTGCTCCGCGAGTTGCTGAAACACCAGATCGTTGCCCAGCCGCCGCGCCGGATCGCCCGTGCACTTTTCTTTCTTCAGCACGCCGAACGTAGTCCCCAAGTGCGCCATCACCCGCGCAAACGACGCCACAATCTCGCGCCCCTGCGGATCGTAAGCCCCCATGCACCCCAGCCACAAACAATATTCCTGCGTCCCATCGAAAATCGGAAACTGCTGCTTCTGAATAAATTTGTCACGCTCGCTTGTGCTGAAACCCAGCGCATTGCCGTTGCGCTCCAGCGCCAGAAACAGCTTGGTGCCGTACTCGTCTTCCCACTTGCCCGTGTTCACCGCCCCGCGCCGCAGTCCAATAATGATGGGCAAGTGCTCAATCCCCACCGGACACTGAAATTCGCACGCCCCGCAAGTAGTGCACTGAAACACCGCCTCTTGCGAAAGATGTTTCCCGAGGAGTGGCTCTTCCGACCCCGCCCCGAACTCGTTCAGATAATCCCGCAACCCCAGCGCGACTTTCTTCGGGTCGAGAACCTTCCCGGTGTTCGCCGCCGGACAATGCTGCGTGCAGCGCCCGCATTCAACGCATGAATAAGCCTGCAGCGCCACGATCCGCGTAAGATCTTTACCGGTGTCGAGCCCAAAATCTTCATCGCCCGCCAGCGGCGGAATGTGTGAGAACTCCCCGCGCGAAAGAAACACCGTGATCGGGCTCAGCACCAGATGCAGATGCTTGGTATGCGGAATCAGCGGCAAAAACGCCAGCAGCGCCAGCGTGTGCGCCCACCACAGCGCCTTGCTGTCTCCATACCAGAAGGTCGCCAAATAAGTGACCATCAGTACGAAAATCAACAACGCAATCACGCCGGACTCTTTGGAAACCTTTGCCCCCAGCCAGCGCGGCCGCACCACAAACCTTCTGACGAAGAGCCCCGCAATCGACACCGCAACAGCCACCGCGAACGCGCCGGCCAAAAGGAAATAGAATCCGCCAGCCCAACTGTCGCGAATCAGAAACGCCAGATTGACGCCCGTGGCAAAATGATTCAGCGTGATCACCGCAAACGCGCAAAATCCCCAGAAAACAAAAGCATGCGCGATCCCCGGCAGCGGCCGTTCGCGAATCACTTTGCTCTGCAACAGGACTTCCGAAACGAAATCCCACGTCCGTTTGCCCACCGAACCCAGCTTGAAATCCGCATCCGGCTTAGCCTCGAGGATCTTGCGCACAACTCTGCCAAAGCGCAGCGCGAAGCCGCCGGCCGAAGCCGCCAACAGCACTAAAAAAACAATAATTTCAAGAGGGGAGAAACCCGGCACCTTCTCAAAAGTAGCATGCGCATTCCCGCTGACGTTAAGATCTAAAAGATGGAACACTTGGTTTCGGGGGCCGCCGGTTTCATCGGTTCGCATCTGTGTGACCGTTTACTGGCGGAAGGCCACAGCGTCATCGGCCTGGATAATTTGATCACCGGCTCGCGCCGCAATCTGGCGCATCTTGACGGCCATTCGCGATTTCGTTTCCTGGAATTCGACGTAACACGCCCCATCGATATCGCCGGCCGCTTCGATCACGTGTGGCACCTGGCGTCGCTAGCCAGTCCCAAAGAATACTTAGCGCATCCCATCGAGACTCTGGAATCGGGTTCCACCGCCACCCGCAACATGCTCGAAATCGCCCGTCGCGACAGCGCACGCTTTCTCATCACGTCCACTTCGGAATGTTACGGCGACCCCCTCGAACATCCGCAAGTCGAAACCTATTGGGGCAACGTAAATCCCGTAGGCTTGCGCTCCTGCTACGACGAAAGCAAGCGCTACGCCGAAGCCATGACCATGGCATACCATCGCACTCACGGCGTCCGCACCAACATCGCGCGCATCTTCAATACCTACGGCCCGCGCATGGCGCTGAAAGACGGCCGCGTAGTCCCCGCGTTTCTCGATCAAGCCCTGCAAGGCCAGCCGCTCTCCATCTTTGGCGACGGCACCCAAACACGCAGCTTCTGTTATGTTTCCGACATGGTCGAGGGCCTGCTGCGCCTCGCATCGTCCGAAGAACGCTATCCCGTAAATTTAGGCAACCCCGCAGAGTTGACGATTCTAGAATTCGCCGAACGCATCCGCGAGCTAATGGGTTCGAACCTCCCCATCGTCTTCGAGCCCCTCCCCTCGGACGATCCGAAAAAGCGCCGTCCCGACATCACCAAGGCCAAACGCGTATTAGGTTGGGAGCCGAAAGTCGCCCTAGCCGACGGCCTGCGCGAAACCGTAGCCTACTTCAGGCAATAGGGACAGTACACTCAATCCCCAACAACACCCGTCGCCGCGCAGCGCCAAAGTAGCGTCTTGGGGATTGAGTGTACTGTCCCTATTGCGCTACTCCGCCTGCGTAATCCACACTTTAGTAGCCGCAGGCCGCCCCAACTGTACCGACTTCCCGCCCACCTTCAGCGTCAGCGTCTCGTCATAATTCCGCGACACCATTTTTAACTTCACGCCCGGCCGAATCCCCAACCCATCCAGGTATTCAAGCAATCTTCGATCGCGCTCAAAGACACTAGTAACCTGCGCCACCCCGCGCTCTGAAATTTCATCCAGCGGCTTCCACCCCCGCTCCCGCCGGTCCTGCGGACGATCCATGCCCACCCGATTCCCATGCGGGCACGACTCGTCTTCGCCCAGCTTCTCCCGCAGCCGGCTCTCGAAGTCGGCGGAAACCGCGTGCTCCATCTGCTCCGCTTCCTCGTGAACCTTGTACCACTCCATGCCGAAAATCTCCGTCAGCATGCGCTCGATTAAATGATGCCGGTTCATCACGCGATTCGCGATTTCACGACCCTCGCGCGCCAGCGTAATTTCACCCGCCGCCGTCACGCGAATCAACCCATCGCGCTTCAGCCGGCGGATCGCCATAGTGACCGCCGGCGGCGAAACCTGCAGCCAGCGCGCCAGCGTAGCCGCGATAACTACTTCGCCCTCGCCCTCCGCCTCCGCGATGGCCTTCAGGTAATTCTCTTTGGAAATGGTGATGCGCACTCACCGTGATTGTAATATGCGCGCCTCAAGCCGAGTGAAATCGCATGCCCGCAAAGCTCACCACGCTGGCTTCGTCGATGTTCCACTGCTGATATCCCCGCAACTCGCCGCGCGCCTGCGGCACCGCCTTGAGAAACGTGTAAATCGGCGCCGACCCGCACCATTTCAAATCGTCCTGCTTCTGCTGCACCAGCTCCCAGAACCCGCGCGCGTCCCCCGATTCCATGCGCTGAATCCGCACCCGATCGCGCTCCTCCACCTCCGCCATTTCCTCGCGCCCCGCGATCGCCGTCATGCGGTCGCCGTAGCGCTGCCCCATGTGCGCCATATCCACACCCAACACCCACAGCAGCTTCCCGTCCTCGCGCGCGCCCATCTCACCCAGCGTTCCCAAAATCCGCCGCACACCGTCATCGTCCTCCGGCAACCCGCCTTCGTAGATGCTGCGCAGATACGAGCCGCACAGCAGCGGCAGGATGCGAATGTTCGGCCCAAACAGATGCTGCAGGAACACCACCTGAAACTCAATCGAGTGTTCGATCGCGTGACAGTAATCCTCAGCCATGGCCGCCCCGCCCAACTTTCCTTCCAACTCATCCACCAACTTGGTCTCGGTAATGGCCTCCCCATAAGGCGTGACGAACGGCTTGCGCGTGAGCCCCAGCCGCTCCGGATACCCATAATGTGACGTGCCTAAGATCACAAAAGTCCGCTCCGCATCCGCCGGAGTGAGCGCCGAGTAAGCCGCCCGGTAAGCGTCCACACCGCCAAAAGGACTCACGTGCGGAGCCGCAATCGCCAACACCCGCCCGTTCCCGGCCCCATTCGTTTTCGCGCCGCTCAAATACTCTGCAAATGTCGACCGCAGGTCGCCCGCCTCGCCCGGATACCCCGTGCCCGCGTGCGCCGGCTTCCGCAGCGGAGCTTCGGCGAACGCCCGTTCCACTTCCTCCCTCCGCCGCTGGAAATTTTCGTCCTCCAGAAATCCCGCCTCGCTGAGCGCGCTCAAAAGATTGTTTTCCAAATCGCCCGCCTGCAAATCGCCGGTGATGCGCACCAGATGCGCCCGCAAATCCAGCGCGCTGTGTTGCCCGTCGAAATATTCCAGACACTCCACCAACGCCGGCGGCACGATCAGCGTCGCATCGGAGAAATGGAATGGATCGCGGATCACCAGTCCAGGTTTATCCTCGAACGGCGAGGGCATGAAGTCGAGAGTCATTCGCAAACGCGGCAGCATGGAAACACCAGCATACAATTGAAGGGACCCCAGTGCCCACGCCTTTAGACGAATATCGCTCACGCGCCCAACGCTGGCATACCCAACACACCCAGAGCGAACAGCGCTCGCGCCAGTTAGGCAACGCGCGGCTCGCCACTGGTCTAGCGGCGGTCGCCATCGCCGCGTTAGCCATCGGCGCAGGCGTGCTCTCCCCGTGGTGGCTGCTGCTTCCGCTGATAATTTTCATAGTGCTGGCGATCCTGCACGATCGCGCCGACAAACAGCGCGACGCCGCGCTCCGTGGCACTGCTTATTACGACCGCGCCCTAGCCCGCATCGAAAACCGTTGGATCGGCAAAGGCCACCAAGGCGAAGCCTTCCGCGATCCCAAACACCTCTACGCCGACGATTTAGATTTGCTAGGCCCCGGCTCCGCCTTCGAATTGCTCTCCACCTCGCGCACCGCCACCGGCGATCGCATGCTAGCCGAGTGGCTCCTTGCCCCCGCGCCGCCCGAAATCGTGAAAGCGCGCCAGGCCGCCGTCACCGAACTCCGCGAACGCCTCGACCTCCGCGAAGACATCGCGCTTATGGGCGAGGACATCCGCACCGCCATCGACGATCAAGCCATGAAGACCTGGGGCGAGCGCCCCGCCGTGCGCTTCTTCCCCGGAGCCCGCTGGGTCGCATTAGCCCTCGCCTGCGCCGCGCTATCGACGCTAATCCTGTTTCTCGCACAGGTGCTAAGCCTCCGCCCGTTCCTCGCGGTTGTCCTCGCGGAGCTGATCTTCGGCTTGCTAGTCCGCGACAGCGTTCGCAGCGTAGCTTTGCTAGTCTCCACGCCCGCCCGCGAGCTGAAGCTCGTGCGCCTCTTGCTCGAGCGTTTAGAAAAAGAAACCTTCCAATCGCAACGCCTCGAGCAGCTAACCCACGCGCTAGACCTCCATGGCCTAACCGCATCCGCCGAAATCCGCCGCCTGGAGCGCTCCGTAGAATACCTAGACTCAGCCCGCAACCAGTTCTTCCGCCTGCTAGCCGCACCGCTTGTGTGGATCCCCCAATTCACCATGGCCATCGAGAAATGGCGTCAGGAATGCGGCCCACACATCGGCGAATGGGTCGCCGCGGTCGGAGAATTTGAAGCCCTCTGCTCGCTAGCCACCTTCGCCTACGAGCGCCCCGACGCCGTGTTCCCCGAGCTAGTTTCCGAGCCCGCCCCGCTCTTCGAAGGCGTCGACGTCCGCCACCCCCTCATCCCGCGCGACCACGCCGTAGGCAACGACGTGCAGCTCGGCGGCTCGCTGCGCCCTGTGGATCGTAAGCGGCTCCAACATGTCCGGCAAAAGCACGCTTCTCCGCGCGGTCGGCTTGAACGCCGCGCTTAGCCTGGGCCGGAGCCCCCGTATGCTGCGCGCGCCTGCGAGTGTCCCCCTTGCGCATCGGCGCCTCCATCCGCGTGAATGATTCTCTAACCGACAACAAATCGCGCTTCTATGCCGAAATCAGCCGCCTGCGCGATATCGTGGACCTCGCCCGCGCCGGTCAGCCCACACTCTTCTTACTCGACGAGCTCCTAAGCGGCACCAATTCCCATGACCGCCGCATAGGAGCCGCCGCCGTCATTCAAGGCTTAGTCGAACGCGGCGCCATCGGCCTCGTAACCACCCACGACCTCGCTCTAGCCGAGATCACCGCCACCCTAGGCGAGCGCGCCCGCAACGTCCACTTCGAAGATTACATCGAGAACGGCGAAATCCATTTCGACTACCACCTGCGCGACGGCGTAGTCGAGCGCAGCAACGCCCTAGAACTCATGCGCGCCGTTGGACTTGACGTATAGTGAGCCTATGAACGTACTCATCACCGGCGCCAACGGTGGACTGGGCACGGCAGTGTGCCAGGAGTTCTTAGCCGTCGGCGCAAAAGTCATCGGCGTTTCGCGCGAATGGAAACAGTCCGCCCCCTTCACCACCATCTCCGCCGACGTGACCACCGAAGCCGGCTGCGAATCCATGGTGAAACAAGCCCTCGAACACGGCCCCATCGACGCCCTGGTGCATCTGGTGGGCGGCTTCGCCGGCGGATCGCCCGTAGCCGAAACCACCGATCAAACCTGGGACAGCATGATGAACGTCAACCTGCGCGCCGCCTTCTGCTGCATCCGCGCCGCCCTCAAACCCATGCAAGCCGCCGGTCGCGGACGCATCGTCGCCATCGGAACGCGCATGGCCGTCGAGCCCTCGCCCAACTTCGCAGCCTATGCAGTGTCCAAGGCCGCTCTCGTCGCTTTAGTCAAGAATGTAGCCGCCGAAGGCCAAAAGTTCGGAGTGACCGCGAACGTAGTCCTCCCCTCCACCATCGATACCCCCGCGAACCGAGCCGCCATGCCGAAAGCAGATTTCTCGCGCTGGGTCGCCCCGCAGTCGATCGCGAAACTGCTGGTGTTTCTGACGTCAGACACCGCCGCCGACACCAGCGGTGCAGTCATTCCAATCTATGGGAGGGCTTGAATGCGCAAAAAAATGACCGACGCCGAAATCGCCGCCGCGCTCCAGAAGCTATCTGGCTGGACCCTCAAAGACAGCAAACTCCATCGCGAATACAAATTCCCCGACTTCCAGCACGCCATGGATTTCATGCAGTCCGCAGT
>CAVVZG010000191.1:0-24662 GCA_963752205.1 Bryobacterales bacterium
GACCGTATCGCGACAAATGACCTAGCCGCTTTGATCCGCCCCACCCCCGCTTGTGGGAGTCCTGCCATGGCCCGCCCGCTCTTTCTCGCCGTGCTCGCGTTCGGACTTTGTCTTTCCGAGTTTGCGTCTGCCGCCGGGCCCGTCGCGAAAGGCGGGGCGACACCGCAGCAGGTTCGTCAGACGGTCGAACGGGCCTTTGGTTATCTCCAGGGGCAGAGCACGCAGTGGTTGGCCACGCGGAAGTGGCGGCTGCTTGCCATCATGTCGCGTTTCCTTTGTGGGCGATGGGGGAAGCGGAGCGGCGGGGTTACTCGATCGACAAGAAATGGTTCGCCAAGACGGCCGAAGGGACGTTTGGCGGGCAGGAGCAGATGATTGCCGCCAAGCTGATTAACGGGCCCAAGGATTCCGCCCGATCCGCGGCCGGAGGGGCGGGGCGTGCGGATGGGGTTGGTGTTTATGGCCGTCGCGGCGGAGACGTTTTCCGCGCCTACCGCGGGGCAGAAACATTGCTTGCAGGTGACGCGGGACAACATCGACACCACACAGCTCAAGGACGGGTCGTGGAACTTTCTCGACGATCGGCCTCCCATTCACGAGAGCCGAGCGAGCGATGCGGCTTGGATCATGTTCGCCCTTGGGGGGCTCGCGCATTCGCAGCCGACGCCGGCGGAGCGGGCGGTGATCGACAAAAAGTTCCAGCGGCAAGTCGCCAATCTCGTCCAGAAAGAGCGTGCCCTCATCCGCCATCTGAAATCGCCCCTTAGTTTGCGCCCATGCCCCCGTGAAAGCGCCTCTCTCGTGGCCGAACAATTCGCTCTCTAGCAGCGCACTCGGAATCGCTGCGCAGTTGAGTGCCACAAAACGTTGGTTGCGCCGAGGACTTGCCTCGTGAATGGCTCTCGCAATCACTTCTTTTCCGGTGCCCGTTTCGCCCTGGATCAAGACAGCGGAGTCCACCGGTGCGACCCTCGCCACTTCTGCCAACAATGCCCGGAATTTCGGACTGGACCCGATCAAATCTAAAGTAGTCATGGCCTTACTCCTTTATGAATGTGAGACTTGCTCCGTGTTTTACTCTGATCAAAACCAGCCTGGACTCGCGCCAGCGCGGTACCCAGTCGCGCTGCGCTGAATGCTTGTGTTCATTACCCTGCACCCTTTGGTGATCCCGGCTTGAGTTGATTCATGACTCGCCCGAAAAACTCGACTAGTTGTTCAGGTGTTTCAAACCCCGTGTTTTGTCCCGACATTACGTGTTCCGCTCGTCCGCAGAAATGCGCTGCCCCCGTTTCTGTGGGGTCGCGAAACTGAACCACGAAGACCCGATCCGGCGAGTTCTTCGCCGACTGTTCGGACTTGACGGTTTCTTCCTTCCGTCTTTTTTTGGGTCCCTTGTCGCCCTTACCGTTCAGCACGGACTCAGAATAGGTCTGAAGTCCGCTTCAGGCCATAGAAGCAGCGTGAAAATTTCGTGGAACTTCCGTTAAACTCAAAAAAAGGATTGGCCCACGAAGGCCATTGGTGACACAGTGGCATCGCGGGCTATTCTTGCATTCCCACCGTTTCGGTTGGACGTAGCGAACGAACAACTTTGGCGCGATTCGAATGTAGTGAACCTGCGGCCGAAGACCTTTGAGGTTTTGCTCTATCTCGTGCAGAATGCCCAACGTTTGGTCACCAAACGGGAACTGCTGGACAGCGTTTGGGCTGGCGCCGCCGTAAGCGATGAACTGCTGAGAGGATACATCCGGGAACTGCGTGAAGCGCTGGGCGACAACGCCAAGATACCCCGTTACATAGAGACGGTTCCGGCGCGTGGATATCGCTTCCTTCCTCAGGTGAACGACGAGTCCTCCGCTCCAACGCCACCTTCCGGGCCTAAACTTGCGAAAACATCAAAAGAGCTGCGGGTGGGGATTCTTCACTCCCTGACGGGCACCATGGCCTTTACGGAAAGTCCTGTGATCGACGCCACTCTGCTGGCGATCGAGGAAATCAATGCCCGCGGCGGGATTCTAGGCCGTGAAATTCAGCCCGTGGTGATCGACGGCGCCTCGGATGAACGAGCGTTCGCTCGTCAGGCTGCAGTCCTGATCTCCGAGGCGAAGGTTTGCGTAATATTTGGCTGCTGGACTTCCGCCAGCCGCAAATCGGTGCTTCCGATCGTGGAGCAGCGGAATCATCTACTCATGTATCCCACGCAGTACGAAGGCATGGAACAGTGCCCGAATATCTTCTACACGGGTGCCGCGCCTAATCAACAAATCATCCCCGCAGTGAGCTGGACGGTGGGCTTCCTTCGAAAAAAACGCTTCTTTCTGGTGGGTTGGAACTCGGTCTACTCGAGGGCGGCGAATGCCATCATCCGCGACGAAGTGGAAGCCTGCGGCGGCGAGATCGTGGGAGAAGAATATGTGCTGCCTGATAGCACTGAAGTAACCCGAGTGGTTCGCACGATCGCTCAAACTGAGCCGGATCTCATTTTCAATTCGCTAGTCGGCGATATGAACCTGTTCTACACGCGCTTGCTACGGGCCGCCGGAATCACGCCCGAGAAAATTCCGACCGTTTATTTCAGCGTCGGCGAAATCGAGTTGCAAAGCCTGTCGGCTAAAGAAATCGTGGGCGACTACGCCGCTTGGAACTACTTTCAGAGCTTAGACCGGCCGGAGAACCACGCGTTTGTAAAGAGGTTTCGTTCCCGCTATGGCCGCCAACGTGTGGTCGCCGATACCATGGAAGCCGGTTATTTGGGAGTGCACCTCTGGGCCCAAGCCGCACACGCGGCCGATCCCGATGACGCGGCGGAGACCCGCCGGGCGCTGCCGAACCAGAGTTTTGAAGCTCCCGGCGGACGGGTTCGAATCGATGCCGAGAATCAACACACCTGGAAGACCATGCGCTTAGGGAGGATCGTCGAGGGCGGGCAGTTCGAAATCGTGTGGAGCTCCGAAAAGCCGATCCGCCCGCAGCCCTATCCCAGCTCACGTTCTCCGGCTGCGTGGAATGACTTTCTGAACAACCTATACAAGGCTTGGGGTAGTAACTGGACTGGATCGCAGAACGTCAATTCAGAGGGTAAGGGCTCCCATTCAGCGGAATCATAGGCGTTTGGAGGTGTTATGGTGGAACACTTTGTCGGCCGCGTGGCTGAATTGTGGCGCTATCCCGTGAAGTCGATGCTAGGAGAACGGAGAAACCAAATGCCGATTACTGCTCGTGGGGCTCTGGGGGATCGGGCGTGGGCACTTCGTGAGACTGCAACGGGACGGATCGCCAGCGCGAAGAGATTCCCGCAGCTACTCGCGTTCCATGCCCGGTATGAGGTGGAACCGACATTCACGGCGCCGGGACGCATACAGATCAGTTTGCCGGACGGCCGAACGATCTACCCGGACGATCCGGAAGCGTCAGACATCATCTCAGATTTGCTGGGACACAGCGTGCGTCTGGAGAATCAACCGGCCACTGACGAAAAGACCGGCATCGATCGCGAGACCGTGTTCGGCGATGTGCCGGTGAACCAAATGAAAGCCGATTGGACCCCCGAATCCATGCCCGACTATTTCCAACTGATGACTGGTACGTTCTTTGAGATTGGAGCAGTGTTCTTACTAGCCAGCGGCTCCGTAGACCACCTGCGCAAGCTCCAGGGAGGTACCGCGCAGATTGACCGGCGCCGCTTCCGCCCGAACATCTATATTGAGTCGGTGCCCGAATGGCCTGACTTTGTTGAGGACTCCTGGCAGGGCGGCGCGCTCAACATAGGGGAGGCGCTGAGGGTCGAGGGTTTCCAGCCTACGGTGTGGTGCGTAACTTCAACGCTCGCCCAACAAGAACTCCCGCGCGACTTGAGCATACTGCGGACCGTCGCGCAGCACCATCGCGGCTGCCTCGGAGTCTATGCCACCGTGACCAGGCCAGGGTTGCTCCAAGTCGGAGATGCGGCGTACCTCGTGAATCAGGGGACCGATGCGGCGCGTTCCATGTCTGAGTCGGCCTGATCTGATCATTTATTCGTCGCCGGGACTTGATTGATGATCTTGCCAGTCGGTACCTACCGAACGACCGATCGCGCCGATAAGCTTGCCCTGCTCGAGCTATCAACACAGCTACACCAGCTTCGCCGTCAACAGCCACTCCAAAACCCCAGCCGGCGTCGGCCCCGTGCTCTCCACGTCAATCCGCACCAGCGCCCCCTTTCGAAAATGTACCATCTCCCGCGTGCTGCCCAACAAGTACGCGACGGTCGACGAAAACAACGGTTCGTGACCGGCCAACAGCACCGCCGCTTCGCTGCGCTGTTCGCGAATCGCCTCCCACAACTGTTGCGGAGAGGAGTCCGGCGTCAGCGCCGCAATCCGCATAATTTTCCCTTCGTAGCCCAGCTCATGCGCGGCGATCTCCGCAGTTTCGAGAGCCCTCCGCAAAGGGCTCGACAAAATCAGCGAAGGCCGCACTCCAGCCTGATGAGCCCGCTCCAACACGCGGCGCAATTTAGCGCGCCCATCGTCGGTGAGCCGGCGGTCAGCGTCGCGCCCGCTAGCGGACCGGTCTTCGGCAATGCCGTGGCGCAGCAGGTAAATCTCCATAGGAATCACCATCATACGTGGTCTGGTATGCTGTAGGTAGAAAGGCGGTCCTCTTATATGCCTCGCCGCTTGCAATTTATAGTTGTGGCTTTTTCCTCCGCGGTCGTCGCGCTGCTGCTATTCGGAGCGGTGGGCCGGAGCGCCTCCCCGGATTCGCCCTACACCAATTTGGGCGTGTACAGCGAAGTGCTCTCGCGCATTAAGGCCGATTACGTCGAAGAGCCCGACATGAAAGCGGTGACCGTCGGCGCCATCAACGGCATGCTGGAATCGCTCGATCCCCACGCCAGCTACTTGAACGCCGATCAGTACAAGCAATATCTGAAAGCCAAAGATTCGAAGAAAGCCGACATCGGCTTGGTGCTCGCCAAGCGCTTCGGCTACATGGCCGTCGAAGACGCCATCCCCGGTTCGCCCGCCGCCAAAGCCGGATTCAGCACCGGTGACGTGATCGAATCTATCAATAATGTTTCAACGCGCGACATGCCGCTGGCCTTTGCCGAGCAGTTGCTCGAAGGCGACCCCGGCACGGCCGTCGAGTTTGGCGTCCTCCGCGTGGCCCAGACGGAAGCGAAAAAAGTCAGCGTGATCCGCGCCGCCATCAGCTATCCGGCCGTTACCGGGAAAATGGATGGCCAGACCGGCGTGATCCAGGTGCAGAGCCTGATGCCCGGCCACGTGCGCGAAGTCGCCGCGCAGATTGCCGCCCTCGAAAAGCAAGGCGCGAAGAAGCTGGTTCTGGATCTCCGCCACTGCTCCACCGGCCCCGATGAAGAAGGCATCGCGCTGGCGAATCTGTTTCAGGACAGCGGCCTGATCACCTATACACTGGGCCAGAAAGCGGCACGCCAGGATTTCAACGCGCAATCGTCGAAGGCCGTGACCAAGCTCCCGCTGGCCGTGATCGTCAATCGCTCCACCGCGGGCGGTGCGGAAATCGCCGCCGGAGCGCTGCTGAATTCCAAACGCGCGCAAGTCGTGGGCGAACGCACCTACGGCGACGCAGCCGTGCGCCGCGCCGTGTCGCTCAACGATGGCAGTGCGGTGATCCTCTCGGTGGCCAAGTATTATTCGCCGGACGGAAAATCGATTCAGGATAACGGCGTTACTCCCAACGTCCCGCAAGCGGAAGCGGACGTGGCGCCCGCCGATGGCGCCGCCGACGATAGCTTGGCGGACGTTACGCCGGACGACACCAAGAAGCCGGGCGTCGACGAATTAATGAATCGCGCGCTGAAAGTTCTGGAGTAGCAAACACCGACCATGCCGTTGTACGAGTATCACTGCTCTAAGTGTGACAAGACCATCGAAGTAATGCGCAAGTTCTCGGACCCGCCCTTGACCGAACATGAAGATTGCGGCGGAACGCTAGAACGCCTGCTCTCCGCCCCCGCGTTTCAGTTAAAGGGCACCGGCTGGTACCTTACCGATTACGGCAAAGGCGGCACCAAACCCGCCCCCTCAACCGAAGGTAAGTCAGCCGACTCCAAATCCGCCGAGTCGAAAGATTCAGCCAGCAAAAGCACCGAGTCGAAGTCTTCCAGCGACAAGAGCAGTGAGAGCAAGAGCGAGACGAAGACGGAATCGAAGCCTGCGGCGACTCCTGCTAAGTCTGACTAAACTGTTACCCGCGCGAAACCTTGAGCGGTTTCCAATGTTCCGAAGTCAGGTGCTTCGCCATGAATGCGATTTGCCCCACGTGATACGAACAATGCGTGAGCTGACGGTTGATGGCTTGCAGCACCGACATTGGCTCCGCTCGAATCGTGATGGTTCGCGTTAGGTCGGCATCGGAGAGAGTCGCCAGCGAAGTGAACGCACACCGCCAAGCCGCTTCCCATAGGTCCAGCAACTCCTGCCGCGTGATGGGAGAGTTCTGGAATTCGGCGGCCTTATCGCGAAAAGGTTTCTCGCCATCGCTAGTCAGGAAATCCGTCCAGCGAGACAGCATGTTCCCGGAAAGATGCTTCACCATCACCGCAGTCGAATTCATGCGCGGGTCGAGCACCGCCGTGAGCTGCGCGTCTGGCACTTGGGCCATGGCTCCTTCTGCTAGCTGCTTGTAATAACGGAAGAGAGCGGTGGCGTTCTCAATGTACGGTGACGGCATCTCTCTAGAATATGCGCTGCTGGCGTTGCAGCGTGCCGAAGCTTCCAATGTTCGAAATCGCGAACGAAACGTGGAACTGAGTTTCGTCGCGAATGCCCAGATTGAAGCGCCCGTACTGAATGCTTAACCCGCAGCAGTCCGTATTGTAAGTCGCCTCCGTCTGCGAATAATCCAGCACGCCGCGGATGTAGTCATAGTACGCGCTGAAGCCGAAGCTGAAGCCGCGGCGTGTTTCCGAACCGTATGACACCACGCCGCGAATCTGGTTGGCGGCAGGCGCCAGCACCGGATCGGTCTTCAGCAGCGTATGCCCCACCGACACGTGATACAACTTGATGCGTCCATCCACTGACACGTTGCTGTTTACGAAGCGGTGTGCCAGAGGATCGTAGTCGGCGCGCCACTCCATACCTACACGCGATTGCAGGCGCAGCGCGCTCACAATCGGAGACGAGCGCCGAATGCCATCCAGAAACGCGTAGCCGGTCAGGTTGAGCGAATCCGTGAACACATTGCGCTGGCCGGGAATGATGGCCCCTCCGAAGGTCGGATCGAAGTAGCGGTCGTACCAAACCTGCCAGGTCAAAAAGTCCGTGATGACTCCGTTCTTGTCTTTCGCCAGCAAACGATTGGCCAGCGAAAACTCGATCTGATTGGTGTTGGTGAGAACATCGGATTCGTCGAAATGGATGAAGCGTTGAAAATTGTCGATGCCGGTAGTGTATTGATAAGTGACGCGCGGCTCGATCACGTGCTTCACCTTTTCGCCCAGCCAGGCCGGCGATTTGAAGACGCGTTCGAACGATGGCAGGATCAGGACAACGTTGGCGTCCTGCGAGCTGCGCAGCACGTTCTGGCCGGTAACGACGCCGATCGAGGCGAAACTCGATCCGTATGAAGTCTCGCGAATGCCCACGCTGGGGACCAACTGAATTCCTCCCGGCAAATGCAGCGCCGTGGTCACGCGTGGGGCGAAATCCAGGCGATCCACGAATTGGCGGGTCTGATACAGGGGCTGGCTGCGGCTCATCAGGCCCGCGCCCGAATCGAAAGAAAACCAGAAAGGAAAACCTTTCACGTCGAACTGGCGCTCGTGCTGGGTGAAGTCGATTTCGGGCAGCTTACGGACGTCTACCTCGTCTTTCGGAGTCGTGCTCTGGAAGTTGACATTGCGCTGGGTGACGAAATTGACCCCGTAGTCGGACCAGTGCTTGGTAAGGAAGCCCACGGAATGGGTTTCAGAGAACACAGCCTCGTTGAAAGATTCCGTATACTGCTCGCGGAAGCCGAACGAGGTGATGTAATCCAGTTCCCCGCGTGCCAGCCAGCCGTCGCCCAGATCCGACTTAAAGTGCGCCAGGATCTGCGAGCCGCTGGGCGTGGGAATAATCTGGCGGCGGTCCTTCACGATATCGGTAAGCACGTCGAAGCTGGTTCTTTGGGTGGGGTCGCCTTCAATTTCGACGTGGTGCGCGAAGCCCGCCAGCGTAAAGTAACGCATTCGGTAAGTCAGGTCGTAACTGCGGTTGATGGCCCAAAAATATCCCGCGCCCACCACCTTCCCGCGGGTCGAGCTATTGCCAAAGTTAGGGATTAACAATCCACTCCTACGCGGCTCTTTCTTAAGGGACTTATAAAAATACGGAAAGTACACCAACGGCATACCCTTCAGATAAAACCAGGAGTTGCGCGAAATAGCATGATCGCCCGGGACAATCAGGAAGCTCGGCCCCTTCAAACGCCACCACGCCGCGGGCAAAACACAGTCCGTTAGGAAGCCATCGTGGAGGATATAGTGATCCTCTAAACGTTCCGCCCATTTCCCTTGAAAATAAAAGGGGGTTTGCGTCACCAAAAGGCCCCGTCGTGCCTGGATGCGCGCGCTGGCAGTGCCGCTCACATCGTAGAATTTCCCGGTCTCGGTATCGACGTTATATTCGGCGTGATCGCAGTCCAGTTTCTCGCCGCGGATGAAGTGTTCGAAGTGGACGTGTCCGCGCGCCTCGGCGTCCCCGGTTTCGGTGTTGTAATCCAGCTCATCGGCGCGGATCATCATGTCGGACGTTTCCAGGCGCACCGCGCCCCGCAGATGGCGAATCGGCCCCTCGGCATCCTGAGTAACGGACTCGACGTGAACGTGCTCGACGTCAGGGGCGTCCGGGTGAAGTGCGCGAACCTTGACGTCGGGATTAGTACTAGTCGATTCCTGCGCGGAAACAGGGGCGGCTAAGGGAGGATGGGAGGTCTGCGCCGCTAAGTGCAAGACAGGAAATGCGGCAATAAAACAAAATGCGTGACAAATGTATTGGAATATGGTACTAAAGCTTAGTGTACTAGTACAAAACGGCTGGAGACGTGGGCTCAACGGGGCACCGTAAGAAAGTCCATTGTAGCAGCCGATAGGCGAATACCTACTATGCAGTGTGTACATTGCCGGGCTTGGAACGAAGAAGACGAGCGGCGCTGTGTCCGTTGCGGAAGGCGCATGCATGCGCCGGCTGCGCGTCCTGCGGCCGAGATGTATCCGTTAATGGAAGCGACCGCACCGGCATTCGAGACGTTGCCCGGTGGCCGGCCGTTGCAGGAACATTCGGGCGCGGCGGCTGCTGCCGCTCCGGCGCTCGAGAACACGCAACCTTCTCTTTTCCGCGAGCCGTCGAATGGTATGAAAGTCGTGCCAATCCCGACCCTGACGCCGCGGCCGCAACACGGCGCGGAGCGCAAGCCGCGCGTCACCGGAACGCAGCGCCCCGCGCGCCGTGCGGGAGACTTTCAACAGTCGCTGGATTTTCTGGCGCACGCCGCGGCGGACCAGCCGCTGAGCACGGAAGTGGAAGCTGTCATTTATTGCGACGCCCCGGTGGCCTTGCCGGTGCACCGCTTGATGGCGGTCGCGGCGGACGCGAGCATGATTGCGATCGCGTTGGGATTATTTTCGGCCATCTTCTATCTGTCGGGCGGACGTTTGGTCTTCACCAAGCCTGCTATGATGCTGTTCGCGGGCGTGATTGGCGCGGTGGTGTTCCTGTATCGTTTGCTGTGGTGCCTGGGCGATGGCGATTCTCCGGGAATGCGCTTCGCCGGCCTGCGTCTGGTGGATTTCGACGGGCGCCGTCCGCAGCGTGAACAACGCTCCATCCGCCTGGCTGCGTCGGTGCTCAGCATGGCGTCCGCTGGTCTCGGCCTGGTGTGGGCTTTAGTCGACGAAGAGAACCTCACCTGGCACGATCACATTTCCAAAACCTTTCCCACTCCCGGTTAGGGTTTATTCCCACTTTCCACGCTCTCTCGCGCGATGGTAGGCTGAAGGAGTGGGTCCTCCTCTCGCGCGCTTTACGCCATCCCGGGTTTATATCTCGCTGACGCTATTTGCAGTGTGCGGAGCACTCTTCAGCGCCTGGAACGCGCTGCGCTGGACGCCCTCCTGGATCGCCGCCGGCCTGTTCGCGATCTCCGCGTTGCTGATGATCGCGGTGACACTGCGCCCCGCGGTGGAGATTCACGAAACGCATCTGGCGATCGGACGCCTGCAGATCCCTTGGCGTGACATCCGCCGCATCGATCAGACCGGCTGGAATACGCCCTTGGCCGTCATGCTGACCCTGCGCAGCCAACAGCGCATCATGCTGCTCTATCCGGGCGATCTGGATTCCTCCAGCAGCCTGCTGCGCCACCTGCGGCGCTTCTCGCGCGAGGCCTTGCTCGACGGCATCCCCTATCGCGAGTATTGGGGCGAACACTCGACGCCCGACACCGCTCCAGAAAAGGACGCGGATGCGGCCGCCCCTGCGCGCTACCCAGTGCTGCGCGCCGAGGATGAAGAAGAAGTCGAGCGCCTGTTTCAACGCCTGAAATCCGTCGGACACTTGGAATCGAAGAATTCCGACGAGAAATAAGTTCCCTCAGTGAAGCCCAAATCGCGAGCCCGCAGGTGGCTGTTCGTCCTCGCGCTGGCCGTTGTCTTCGCGGTTTTCCACTCGCAAATCTTGGGCGCCCTCGGCGGCTATCTTGTACACGAAGATCCTCCGCAGAAGGCCGACGCGGCATTAGTGCTGGCGGGCGATGGCTGGGGGAATCGCATCCTGACCGCCGCCCAGTTGGCCCGCAACGGCTACGTGCCCAAAGTGCTGGTGAGCGGACCCGACGGCGCCTATGGCCTGCATGAGAGCGACCTCGCGATTCCGTTTGCGGTCAAGCACGGTTATCCCGCATCGTATTTCGTCGCGGTGGACCACGCGGCCCGCTCGACGCAGACCGAGGCCGCAGCCGTGCTGCCGGAGATTCGCCGCGAAGGCATCCGCCGGATGCTGCTCGTAACCAGCAATTATCACACCCGCCGCGCCGGACGCATCTTCCGTGCCGTGGCTCCGGATCTAACCATCCTGGTAGTGGGCGCCCCCGATCAAAACTTTACTCCGGACGGCTGGTGGCACAACCGCGAAGCGCAGAAGACCTTCCTGACGGAGTGGGAGAAGACCATCGCGAACTGGCTAGGAATTTAGTACCAATTGCGAATGCGTACGTCGATCCCAGTGCCCTTCAGCGCTGCTTCAAAAACCTTCAGATCCGATTCCCCGTAGTGATACGGATACACCACCTTCGGATGAAACGCCTTCACAGCGTCAGCCGCGTCCGCCGGTGACATCGTATACGGCAGAATCATCGGGATGAACGCCACGTCGATGTTCTTCAGCGCCCGCATTTCAGGAATCCCCTCCGTGTCGCCCGCAATGTAAACCCGCAGCCCCCCGTAAGTCACGATGTACCCGTTGCCACGTCCCTTCTCGTGATACGGCCCGTTCTTCAGGTTGTACATCGGGATCGCTTCCACCGTCCACGCCCCAAACTTTTTAGTCTCGCCGTTCTTCATAATCACGCCGTCCGGGACTTTGCTAGCCGCCGCCCCCGGAATCACCACAGTCGTCCCCTGCTTACGCACCTTCGCCAGACTGGCAGGGTCCAAATGATCGTCGTGAATATCCGTGATCAGCACCAGATCAGCCTTAGGAACCTTGCTGAAATCCGGCGGCGCCGCGCCAAAACCGCTAATAGCCGGGTCGACCTCAATCACTTGCCCTCCCGCCTCGAGCGTCAGACTGCCATGTTGAATCGGCGTCATCTTCAGCACCCCAGCCGAGGTTTTGAATTCTTCCGTAGCCGGCGCGGCCAGAGCGGCGGCGCAGCAAATCGCAAGCAGCGAGTATTTCATGCGGCCATTATACGACGCGATATAGTGGCTCTAGCCGATGTTGCGCCTGCTTTACCTATTGCTCGCCTCCACCCCTCTGTTCGCGCAGAACGCGTGCCCCGCGTGGAGCGCCTGCGATCTCACCTTCGATCTGCTGCCCCAGGAAAACCCGGCGCAGGCCGAGCTGCGCGCCGAGTTCCGCTCGCCTCGCCACAAGACGTATCTGCTGCGCGCCTTCGCAGACGGACGCAAGCTAGTGATCCGTTATGCGCCCACCGAGGCCGGCGCGTGGGATTATCGCCTGACCAGTAATCTTCCACGTCTGGACGGACAAACCGGGAACGTGACCGCCGCCGAATCCGAGTCCCCCGGCTTCGTCCGCGTAGCCAACGTCCATCACTTCGCCACCGAAAATCTCAAGCCGCATTTGTGGATGGCGTCCCCGCTCGATCGCTTCTCTGAAATCCCCCGAGCCGAGTTCGACAAACTCATCGAGCAGCGCGCTCAGGAGAAGTTCACGCACCTGCGAGTCACCATCGGCGCATCCACCGACCTGCGCGAAGCCGCCGAGCGCATTCGCGCCATCAACACCAAAGGACTAACCGCCGACCTGGTCATGGCCGCGATTCCACCCGACCCGCGCCAGCGCGAAGCCTACCTCACCAACATCGTGTCGCAGTTTTCCGCGTTCAACATCACCTGGGCGGGCGCTCCAGCGTTTGAAGAAACCCTGCACGGACGCGCCCTGATGAAGGACGTCCGGGGCTCTCTTGAAAAAGTTAGACGCCTACGATCATCCCCGCACCACCCTGGCCTCTTCGACCTCAGCCCCGCTAGCCGCCGACGGCTGGATGAACGTCCTCACCTACGGAACCGCCGACCAGAACCTCGGTTCCGTGGAACACCAGTTTTACCAGCTCCCCGCCGCGAATACCGGCATCCAGTCCACACGCGATCTGTGGAACGCCACCATGAACGGCCAGTATCCCGCCTCCGGCTCCGGCCCCTACATGAAGGCCTGGGCCGAATTCATGGGCGGCAATCGCTACTGGGAACTAGAGCCCTATTTCGACGTCGACGGCGGCCGCGCGATCGCGCTTGAAGACGTCGAGTACATCGTCTACGTCGAAAGGCCCGGCTTGGTCGAATTGACCGTAGAGAATCATAGCTACGACGTGACCTGGATGAATCCCGCGACCGGCGAGCAGCTCAAAATGAAAGATTACAAGGGCCAGCATTTCACCGGCGAGCCTCCCGACAAGCTGCACGATTGGGTTCTGCGGGTCTCGCGCGAAGGCCATAAAGAAGGAATGCTCAAATCCTATAAATTCGATTCGCGTCCAATACCGGTACAGGAAGTCGAGCAGAATCCCCTGAAGATTCCCTTCGAGATCACGGCTCCCACGGGAACCGAACTCTCGCTCGCCAAGTCCGCTCCGTTCGCGCTCAAGATCAAGCGCGACACCCGGGCCACACGTTCGCTCCTGGCCGAATGGACCGCCGAAGTCCCCCTCGACGGCGAAGGCTATCGCGTCGTGGGAACCGGCCGTGAGGGAACGCTCACTCTTCCCCGCTCCCTAGCCAACCAGTACCCAGCGACAGTGAGTTTGCGCCTGATGCTGCTCAACGCCAACGGAAAGGCGTACGCGCTGGACAAAGTGTACAGGCTGACGCCGTGAGCCTCCATGTATTGGCGATCGACACCACCGGCGAATTCGGCAGCATCGCATTAGTCGGCGAGCAGGGCCTCGTCGAGGAGGTCGCCCTCGATTCGCCGGACGGCTTCGCCCACGTCTTGTTCGGCGAAATCGAGCGTCTGCTCGCCCGGCACGACTTGACCCTCGACCAGATGGACGCCTTCGCGTCGGCCTCGGGCCCGGGCTCATTCACCGGCGTGCGCGTCGGCCTGACGGCTGTAAAAGGTCTGGCGGAGGCCACCGGCCGCAAAGTGGTCGCGGTCTCGAACCTGCAAGCCCTGGCGTGGTACGGCTCGCGACCTCTGCGCGCCGCCGTTCTCGACGCCCGGCGCGGCGAAGTTTACGGCGGGGTTTACGACGCCTGCCTGCGCCCGGTCCAGGACGAGGTGGTGGCGAAGCTCGCAGACTGGCTGGCCGCGCTCCCCGCCGGCGACTTCGAAATCATCACCCACGGCCCGCCACTCGACGCCCTCCCCGCCCCGGTAATACAGGCCCCCAGAAGCTTAGCGGGCTCTATCGGACACATTGCCTTCGACCGATTAGGGAGGGGGGAAGTACTGGACCCTGCTGAGATCGATGCCAATTACGTCAGGCGCTCCGATGCCGAACTTCTTTGGAAAGACGCCTGGCCCCGGCGGTAGCGGTTGCCTTGACGCCCGCAAAGGCCTGCGGATATACTCGAACGGAGTTGACAACCCGCGCATGATCTACTCTTACCCTCGGTTGCGCGTAACATCATGTAATGCCGGATGTAATGCAGTCCGCCTTCCGCTTGCCGGCCATCCCGGCGCCATCCCAATCAAGAGGTTAAATTAATGGCTAAACAGAGTACACAACATAAACTGGACCGGGTCCGTCCGCCGCGCGTGCACGTGACCTATGACGTTGAGGTCGGGGACGCGATCGAATTGAAGGAACTACCATTCGTCATGGGAGTCCTGGGAGATTTTACGGGTCAGCCAACGGAGCCGCTGCCGCGCCTGCGCGACCGCAAATTCGTCGAGGTGAATCCCGACAATTTCGACAGCGTGCTCGAAGGCATGAAGCCGCACCTGGCGTTCACGGTGGAAAACAAGCTGAGTGAGGATCCCAACGCTCCCCAGCTCAAGGTGGATCTGCACTTCAAGAGCATGGACGATTTCGCGCCCGACAACGTGGCGCGCCAAGTGAAGCCCTTGAAGGAGCTGCTGGATCTGCGCACCAAGCTGAGCGACCTGCGCGGCAGCCTGCAGGGCAACGACAAGCTGGAAGAGCTGCTGCTCGATGCAGTGGGCGATAAGGACAAGCTGGACAAGCTGAAAAAAGAAATGGGTGATGGAGGCTCCAATGGCTGACGCGAAGCAAGGTAGCGGCCCCTAAGGCTACCGAGCAGGTTTTAGAGAAAGGCGGGCTGCTCGACCAGATCGTCGAAGAAGGCCGCATGGCCAAGGACACCGGCGCCAAGGAGCGCGGCAAGGACCTGGTGAAGGAGTTCGTCGCGCAGGTGCTCGAAGGCTCCATGACGGTGACGCGCGACGCCGAGACCATGATCAACGCGCGCATCGCGCAGATCGACCATTTGCTCTCCATCCAGTTGAACGAAATCCTGCATAACCCCACTTTCCAGAAGCTGGAAGGGAGCTGGCGCGGACTGAAGTATCTGCTCGATCAGAGCGAGACCAGCGACCAGCTGAAGATCAAGGTCCTGAACGTCTCGAAGAGAGAGCTGCTGCGCGACTTGCAGCGCGCGCCGGAGTTCGACCAGAGCGCGCTGTTCAAGAAGGTGTACGAAGAAGAGTTCGGCATCTTCGGCGGCGCGCCGTTCGCGTCGCTGATCGGCGATTACGAGTTCGGCAAGGGTCCGGAAGATATCGAGCTGCTGGAGCGCATCGCGCAGACCGCGGCGTCGGCGCCACGCGCCGTTCCTGTCCGCGGCCAGCCCCGAGTTCTTCAACCTGGAGAGCTACGCGCAGCTCGACGCGCCGCGCGATCTGTCCAAGGTCTTCGACACCACCGAGTACGCCAAGTGGAAGTCCTTCCGCGCCAGCGAAGATTCGCGCTACGTCGGGCTTACCTGCCCGCGCGTGCTGGGCCGCCTGCCCTACGGCAAGGACACCAAGTCCGTCGACGCGTTCAATTATGAAGAGAACGTCGACGGCACCGACCACTCGAAGTATCTGTGGAGCAACGCGGCCTATGCCCTGGGCGCGCGCCTGACCAACGCCTTCGCGCTGTATGGCTGGTGCGCGGCCATTCGCGGCGTCGAAGGCGGCGGCCTGGTGGAAGGCCTGCCGGTGCATAACTTCTATACCGACGAAGGCGACGTGGCCATGAAGTGCCCCACCGAAGTGCCCATCACGGACCGCCGCGAAAAGGAGCTGGCGGATCAGGGATTCATTCCGCTGGTGCACTGCAAGGGCACCGACTACGCGGCGTTTTTCAGCGTGCAGAGCGCCCAGAAAGCCAAGCTCTACGACAAGGAAGCGGCCAACGCCAATGCGCGCCTGTCCACGCAGCTGCCCTATATTTTCGCGGTCTCCCGCTTCGCGCATTATCTGAAGGCCATGATGCGCGACAAGCTGGGCAGCTTCATGTCGCGCACCGATTGCGAGCGCTGGCTCAACCAGTGGATTCAGAATTACGTCACGCCCGACGACAACGCCTCTCGCAGCTACTAAGGCGCGCGTCCCCTGCGCGACGCGTCAGATCGAAGTCTCCGAAGTTCCCGGCAAGCCCGGCGTCTACCGTGCCACCGCGTTCCTGCGTCCGCATTTCCAGTTGGACGAATTGTCGGTCTCGCTGCGCCTGGTGGCGGAGTTGCCGGCCAGCGCACGAAAATAAAGTGATCCGTTTCTTGATGTTTAACGCGAATAGAGACAGGAGGAAGAGATAGCAATGGCAGCAGTAGACTTTTTCTTGAAGATCGATGGTATCGACGGCGAGAGCAAAGATGCCAAGCATAAGGATGAGATCGATATCGCATCGTTTTCCTGGGGTGCCACGCAGTCCGGGACCGCTCACCAGGGCGGCGGATTCGGCGGCGGCAAGGTGCAGGCGGGCGACGTTCACTTCGTTTCGCAATACTTCAGCAAGGCGAGTCCAAAATTGTTCCTGGCTTGCGCCAGCGGCGAACACATCAAGAAAGCCGTGCTCATTTGCCGCAGGGCTGGCAAGGAACAGCAGGAGTTTTTGAAGTGGACCTTCAGCGACCTCCTGATTTCCTCCTATCAAAGCACGGGCCACGGCGGTTCCGATGGGCTTCCTACCGAATCCTTCAGCTTGAACTTCACCAAAATCGAAATGGAGTACAAGGAGCAAAAGCCCGACGGAACGCTGGGCGGAGCCACTCCGGCTGGCTGGGATGTCGGAGCCAATCAGAAGGTCTAGCGTGCTGATTCAATGAACGCACGGGAGCTATTTCAAGCCGGAAAACTCAACGAAGCGGTGCAGGCGCTGGGCGTCGAAGTCAGGGATAACCCGACCGACGTCCGGCGCCGCACTTTTTTGTTCGAGCTGTTGTGCTTCCAGGGCGAGTACGATCGCGCCGAGAAACACCTGAACCTGTTGGCGGATGCGACGCCCGACGCGAAGCTCGGCGCGATGCTGTACTTCTCCGCCCTGCACGCCGAGCGCTTGCGCGCGGAGACTTTTCGAAAAAAGGAATTATCCGGCGATCGCTGCGATTCCCAACGAGCGCGGCGGCACACTGAACGGCAAACTCTTCGAATCCTTCGAGGATGCCGATCCGCGCGTCGGCGCGCGTCTCGAAGTCTATCGCCGCGGGCGCTTATCTGTGGATTCCTTTCGCGCATGTGGAATCGATCGAGACCGAAGCTCCCAAGCGTCTGCGCGATCTGCTGTGGCTTCCGGCGCTGGTGCGCACCGGTCCCGCCTTCAAGGGCACCGAACTCGGCGAAGTGCTATTGCCGGTACTGGCACCGTTTTCAGCCAAGCGCGGCGACGACACGATCCGCCTGGGGCGCGCCACCGAATGGGCCGAGGTGGACGGGCAAGCGCTGCCCTTCGGACAAAGAGTTTTCGACGTCGACGGCGAAGAAGTTCCGATTCTGGAGATTCGCAAGCTCGAGTTCATGCCCGCGGCGCAAGCCGCTTCGTGATGCCACCCCATGCCTCTGCGCGACGATCTGCTTAACCCGATCCCCGGAGACAGCCCCAGCGGCACCAATCTCCGCTACGCTCCGGTCTACGACAAGATCAAGGAAGCGCGCCGCCAGGAAGATGACGCCCCGCAAGGTGAGTGGCAGCGCGAGCGCAAAGTCGCCGACTACAAACTCGGTGATCAAACTCGCCGGCGAGACGCTGGCCACGCAGTCGAAGGACCTGCAATTGGCCGCCTGGCTCACCGAGGCGTTTCTGCATCAGGAAGGTTTTTCCGGGTTACAGCAGGGCCTGGGCCTGTTGCGCGGCCTGATCGAGAACTTCTGGGACACGCTTTATCCGGAGATCGAAGATGGCGATCTGGAACTGCGCAGCGCTCCGCTCGAATGGGTGGGAACGCGCCTGGACGATCCGGTGCGCAAGGCGCCCTTGACGCGCGGCGGATTCAGCTATTACAAGTTCAAGGAATCGCGCTCCGTCGGATCTGAGGAAGAGGCGGCGCAGAGCGACCAGAAGCGTGAGGCCCGCGAAGCCGCCATCGCCGACGGCAAGGTGACGCTGGAAGAATTCGAAAAGGATTCGGCCGAAACCCCCACCGCGCGCTACGAGGAGTGGGTCGCCGCCATGGACGGCAGTTTGGAATCGATCGATTCCCTGCGCGAGTTGTGCGATGAGAAGTTCGGCAACTACGCGCCCAGTTTCACCCCGCTCAAGACCGCGCTTGAAGAAGTTCGCAACGCCACCAACCAGATTCTGCAGAAGCGCCTGGAACAGGGAAGGCCGTCGTCCTGAGCCTGAAGAAGAAGCCGAAGCGGAACCGGAAGTTGTTGAAGGGAGCGCAAGTGACGGCGCCGCGGCCGCCCCGTCCCGGAAAAAGAAATCGGTAGTCGGCTTAGAACCGCAGGATCTGGATGACGTCACCGTGCGCCTCGCTGCCGTCGCGCGCTTCCTGCGCCAGCAGGACGCGTCCAGCCCCGCGCCCTATCTGTTGCTGCGCGGCTACCGTTGGGGCGAAGTGCGCGGCTACGGCGAATCGCCCGATCCTACTATGCTGGTTCCCCCGTCATCCGAAGTCCGCCAGAACATCAAGCGTTTATCGCTCGAAGCCAATTGGGGTGAAGTGCTGGAAGCCGCCGAGACCGCCATGGCGGAACCCTGCGGGCGCGGCTGGCTGGACCTGCAGCGCTACGTAGTGCGAGCCGCCGAGGAGTGGGGCTACTACAACATTTCGAAAGCCGTCACCAGCGAACTGCGCGCGCTGCTGGCCGACGTGCCCAGTCTTCCGCACCTGACTTTGATGGACGATACCGCCACCGCCAACGCCGAAACCCAAGCGTGGATTCGCGATGTGGTGCAAGCCACGGCCGGTGGCGCGCCTGCGGAAGTATCCGCGCCATCTTTCGACGAACCTGCGGTGGAAGAGTCCACGGCGCCCGGCGAACCCATACCGCCCGACACATTCACTCTCGCCGTCGAAGCCGCACGCTCCGGCCGCGCCGCCGACGCCATCCAGATGTTGTCCGAGGACATCCCGCGCCAGCAATCGGGCCGCGCCCGCTTTCAGCGCAAACTGCAACTGGCGCAAGTCTGCATGATGACCAGCCACGAAGCATTAGCGCAGCCCATCCTCGAAGAGCTGGCGCGATCGATCGAAGCGCACAGGCTCGAGGAGTGGGAAGCGTCTGACGCCGTCGCCCATCCTCTGGCCATGCTGTATAAGTGCCTCAGCAAAATGGATGGCGACCCGGCGGTCAAACAGAAACTCTACGCGCAGATCTCGCGCCTGGATCCGGTGCAGGCTTTGGAGTGCGCGCGATAAGCCATGGCGAAAGCGGATTCCGATCTCACCGTTACTCCATCGTTGATTGACCGCCTGATCGACCGCGAGCCCGCGTGCCGAATCCGACCCCCACACCACGCGCGCGCAAAGCATCCGCCAGTTGAAGGCCTCGCTGCGCCGTGATCTCGAATGGCTCTTGAACACGCGCCGTAATCCGGAAGCCGCCGGCGGACTCGCTGGCCGAAGTCTCGCAGTCACTCTTCAACTACGGCCTGCCGGATTTCTCCGCGCTGAGTCTCAACTCCCCTCGGGACCGCGGACAGCTGCTGGTGGAGCTCGAAAAAACCGTCGCCATCTTCGAGCCCCGCTTGAAGGAAGTGCGCGTCACGCTGGTGGATGCGCCCGGACACGCCTCACGCGTGGTGCACTTCCAGATCGAAGGCATGCTGCAGATGGACCCGTCGCCCGAGCACGTGTCCTTCGACACCACGCTGCAACTTTCAAGCGGCGAATATCAGATCCGGGGCGAGCGCAGTGCGTGACGAGCTGCTGCTGTACTATGAGCGCGAGCTAAACTATCTGCGCCAACTCGGCGCGGAGTTCGCCGAGAAATATCCCAAGATCGCCGGCCGCCTGGTTCTGGAGCCGAAAAAGAATGCGACGATCCGCACGTCGAGCGGCTGCTGGAGGGCTTCTGCTTTTCTCGCCGCGCGCGTCCATCTGAAGATCGACGACGAGTTTCCGGAGATCACCGAGGCCCTGCTCAGCATCCTTTATCCGCATTACATCCGCCCGCATGCCCTCCATGTCGATCGTCGAAATGCATCTCGACGTCGACCAGGGCGGCGCGGCCTCCCCGCAAAAAGTACCGCGCGGCTCCGTGCTGAATTCGAAACCCGTCGGCGGCGTGCCCTGCCAGTTCCGAACCTGTTTTGAAACCACGGTGTGGCCTCTGCGCATCACCGCCGGAGAGTGGACTTCGCCTGACCGCCTTTCTCCCGCCGTCAAGAACGCGGAAGCGGCATCGGCCATCCGCATCTCGCTTCGAAGGCCCCGCCGATGCGCAGCTCGCCGCAGATGGATCTGGATACTCTGCGCCTCCACATCGCCGCCGACGCCAACGTCGCGCATACGCTTTACGAACTGCTGTGCGCCAACACCGTGCAGATTCTGGTGCGCGACACCACTCCCAATTCGCGCGTCCGCCCCGTGCGCGCTGCGTCCTGAAAATCTGCGCCCCGCCGGATTCGATGAGCGCGAGTCCATGCTCCCCTATCCCCGCCGCAGCTTCCCCGGCTACCGCCTGTTGCAGGAATACTTCACGTTCCCCGAAAAGTTTTTCTTCTTCGACGTCACCGGCCTGCGCGAAGCATGGCCGCTTGGGATTCAAGAATCGCTTCGAGCTAGTGTTTCTGTTCTCGCCGTTTGAACTGAGCGAGCGCCGCCAGATTCTGGAGCTGGGCGTTTCCGCGAAAACTTTCCGCATCAACACCACGCCCATCGTCAACTTGTTTTCGCAGACGGCCGAGCCGATATTGCTCGATCAACGCCGCTACGAATACCCCGTGATCCCCGACATTCGCCGCCCGCTGGCGACGGAAGTGTTCTCCGTGAACGAAGTCTTGAGCATCAATCCGCAGTCGAACGAAGTGCTCAACTTCGAGCCGTTCTATTCTTTCCGCCACGCCACGTTGCGCGATAAAAGCAGACTTTCTGGCTGGCGCACCGCCGCCCTTCCGGCAAAACCGGCGATGAAGGCACCGAAGTGTCGATCTCGCTGGTCGATCTGTCGGCGCGTCCCGTTGATGCCGGACGTCGACACGCTCACCCTGCGCATCACCTGTACCAATCGCGATCTGCCCGCGCGCCTGCCCTTCGGCAATGAGGCCGGCGATTTCGAACTGCTCGGCGGAACCGCCATCAAGCGCATCGTCGCTCTGCGCAAGCCCACCAACTCCGTGCGCCCTCCCAGCGGGAAGGCCGCCCTGTGGCGCCTGATTTCGCATCTGTCATTGAACTATTTGTCGCTGGTGGAAGAAGGCCGCGAGGCGTTTCAGGAGATCCTCAAGCTGTACAATTTCACCGGCTCGGCGTATTCGGAAAAGCAAATTGACGGCATCGCCAGCGTCTCCAGCGCCCGCCACTTCGCGCGGCTCGTGTCGGAGAACGGAGTCACCTTCGCCCGCGGCACCCGCGTCGAAATGGAATTCGACGAAGATCAATTCGTCGGCGGCGGCGTATTTCTATTTGCCAGCGTCATCGAGCGGTTTCTGGGCGAATATGTTTCACTCAACAGCTTCAGCCAACTGGTCGCACGCACGCGGCAGCGCAAAGAGATCCTGAAAGAATGGCCGCCGCGCGCGGGACAGATGATTCTACTGTGACCCCCACCGTCTCCAACCGCTATAGCGCGATGGAAGCGATCCTGCATAAAACGCCGCAAGAGTTTGAGTTCTTTCAGGCTGTGCGCCTGCTGGAACGCCTGAACCCGAACCGGGCGCCCGTCGGACGTTTCGTCAGTCCCAGCAAGGAAGTGGTGCGCTTCTCCGCGCACGCCTCGTTTCCGTTCCCGGCCAGCCAGATTCAGAATATCGATTGGGGCGACGGTAACGCAGCGCCGTCGATCCTGATCAACTTCATGGGCCTGACCGGGCCGTCGGGCGTGATGCCGCTCTATTACACCGAGCTGATCGTCGAGCGCCTGCGGCAGAAAGACCGCACGTTGCTTAGTTTTTTCGACATTTTCAACCACCGCATGGTTTCGCTGTTCTATCAGGCGTGGGAAAAGTACCGTTTCGCCATCGCCTACGAGCGCGGCGAGCGCGACCGTTTCTCACATCACCTGATGGACCTGATCGGCATCGGCACCAAGCGTCTCGAAAATCGCCTCGCCGTGCGCGACGACGCTTTGCTGTTCTACTCCGGCCTGCTCTCCATGCACACCCGCTCGGCGGCCGCGCTCGAGCGGATTATCGCGGATTATTTTGAGATCCCCGTGGAGATCGAGCAGTTCGTCGGCGCCTGGCAAGGTTTGCGCGAATCCGACCTATGCCGCTTCGACCGCGGCCTGGGCGTATCCGAACAGTTGGGCGGCGGAGCCATCGTAGGCGACGAGATCTGGAATCAGCAAGCGGGCGTGCGCGTAAAATTGGGTCCGCTAGGCTTAGCCCAGTATCTGGATTTTCTGCCCTCGGGAACCGCTTACGACTCCGTCCGCTCGCTGGCGAAATTCGTATCGCGCGGCGAAATCGATTTTGAAATTCAACTGATTTTGAAGAAAGAAGAAGTGCCGGCCTGCGAACTCGGCTTGGAGGACTCCGTCGCGCCGCGGTTAGGGTGGACTTCCTGGGCCAAAACCAAGCCACTGGGGCAGGATGCGAATGATACAATTCTACGCGGATAACGCAAGAGGACTGGACATATGAGCGTCAATCTAAAAAGCTTGATCGGAAAACTGAACGATACCACTAGGGGAGCGCTGGAGGCGGCCGCCGGCCTGTGTCTTGTCGCGCACGAATTACGACATCGAGATTGAGCACTTCCTGATGAAGCTGCTCGATGCCAGCGGCAGCGATGCCGGCGAAGATTTTCCACCAGTTCGGCGTGGACACCTCGCGCCTGCAAAAGGAGATGGAGCGCAGCCTCGACAAACTGAAGAGCGGCAACGCGCGTACACCGGCCATCAGCCCGTCTGTGTTCAAGATGTTAACCGAAGGCTGGACGGTCGGTTCGATCGACTTCGGCGCCACGCAAATCCGCAGCGGCCACGCCGTACTGGCTCTGCTGGAAAACACCGAACTCGCGCGCATCGCCCGCGACATCGGCAAGGAATTGCAAAAGATCCAACCCGAACTCCTCCGCAAAGATTTCATAGCGATCGTCGAAGGCACCCAGGAAGATACTGACGCCCAGGCCGCCGCAGCCGCCCCGTCGAGCGATGGGGCGCCGTCGCCGCGTGCCGGCGGCAAAACTCCGAATCTCGATCAGTTCACAGTCGACCTGACCGGCAATGCCCGCAAAGGCAAAATCGACCCGGTGTTAGCCCGCGCCGCGGATCACGAAACCGACGCAAGGCTGGTCTCCGCCGGGCGCCGCGGCCGCCGCGATTTCCACGTCTTCGACCGAACCGTATTCACCCCGCAGAATCGTCGAAAAATGGCGAACGGCGCCGTAAGTCCGCAAGTTGGCGAACAGCACATCCATATCCGCGCCGGGCCTGCCGACCCAGCGCTCGATGCGGCTGGCCGCGGATCTGGTCTTCATTCGTCATCTGGACGAGATCGAGGAAAGCGACGTTGGCCGTGAGGATACGGTGCTCGGGATCGGTGACTACGAAGGCGTCGGGAATTTTCTCGAAAACGCGCAGGAGCGTCGATTTTTCGGTCGACAACGCCTGTTCGCCGCCGGGCAGCCGCGACATTATGACAATCAGAAGCGGCGTGCTTTCCTGCCGAAAAAGCGAGCCGGAGAGCAATAGCGCCTCGGCGGCGCCGTCGAGCTGAACATGCACATTGTCGACGCGCGGCGCGACGCGAAGCGCCGCGACAAAGGACTGCACGGCTTGCCGGCTGTTGGCGTCGAAAAGATCGCCGAATCCCTGGCCGACCAGCTTCTTGAGGTCCTTGGCGATCAGGACGGCGGCGGCCGGGTTGGCCTCGATGATCGCTGATTGTTCACGTCGACGATCAGCACGGCCTCGGAGGCGAGCTGAAACAATATCCGGTAGCGCCTTTCCGCGCCTCGGATGCGGGCGTATTCGCGTTCCATCGACTGCTGCGCCTCGGCAAGTCGCTGTTGCAGCGCGGCCATAACGCGCAGGTCGCGCCCGACGACGACCAATCGGCGGTCGGCGCCGTAGCGGACCACCGAATGCCGGATGGGCACGTCGGAGCCCTGATCGCCGGGGTAGTTGACCTGCCGCCATCGCGACGCTTCGCTCGTGGCCGAGTCGCGGATTAGCTCTTCGATCTTCCCTCGGCTATCGGCCGCTACCGTATCGACCCAGGGGCGCCCGACCCAGTCTCGGTACGTTTCCTTGGCCAAGGCAGAATCGGCGAACGCGACGTCGCGAACGATTCCCTTGTTGTCCACGACCAGAGTCAGGTCGGAGGACGTCGTAATCAAAGCCGCCGCGGTCTCCGGATCGATAGCGGAGAGGCTATCGGCTGGCTTCGCGAATTGGAGACAATGCGGC
>CAVVZG010000192.1:0-44977 GCA_963752205.1 Bryobacterales bacterium
ATGCTGACCGCGGTGGTGTCAATCCGCGTAACAACGGGTCGACTCTGCAGATCACCTTTTGTGTATCTGAAAGAAATAGCTGGTCGGGCCGCCGGGATTTGAACCCTTCGCGCAGCGAAGCTAGAAACGATCCCGATCGGGACGAGCGAATTATGCTCAATGATTTGCCGCCCGGAAGCATGCGCTGACGCAGGCGAAAACCAACCGGCCGCGTGCATGCCGCCTGCATTGGCGAAATAGGCGCCCGACGACGACTAAGTAGACGTCTGGAGCTATAGCGCGAAGCGTGTGATCTGTTTCCGGCCGCAATCGCCGGTGCAAATCACAAAGTCCGGCCCGGACGCCCGGTGATAGGGCGACGCTGGATCGGCCTTCCCTTTTACGAATGTTTACAACTTACCGTTTACGCCCTGCGATTCAAGTCTTAGACTGTTCTTTATGCAATACACGTTGAGAAAGACTTTAGCGTTGGCGAGTGGGCTGATTGTTTCGTCCTGTCTTGCGTGGGGGCATCATGGCAGTGCCATCTCGTACGACACCCAGCATCTCTGGACCACCTGGGCCACGGTCACTGAATTCAACTACCTAAATCCACATCCGTCCATGACCTTTGACCGCACCGACAAGAACGGAAAAGTCGAACACTGGGTTTCCGAACTCCTCACCAATCCCTCGGAACTCGCCCGTGCTGGTTGGACCAAGAGCCGGAGTATTGAGGCGCTGAAGCCCGGAACCAGAGTGAAGCTCTACGTCGGCACCTCCCGTGTCGGCGGGTTCAGCGGAATCGTCATGAAGATTGAGAATGAAATGGGCGAAAACGTTGTTGGCGTGCGCGGTAATATGAACGCGGTCGACAAGGATGGCGTTCCCGGTGGTTTGCAGCCCAGTCCAGAAGATCAAAAGGTACCCGGCGATGACAAAAAATAGCGATTTGCGACGCTTTACCCTGCGCTCGTTGGCGTTCACGGTGATCCCAGTCGTGATACTGGTGCAGAGCGCCTCGGCTCAGCCTCCCGTGCCGCGAACTGGCGGTGATCCGTACGCATCTTCGGACAAAGATACTCGGCCGTACGATAAGCACGACTTCAGTGGTTTGTGGAGCCGCAATCCCGGGCAATTCAAAATGGCCCCCTGCCCGGAGTGCCGCGATTTCGGCCAAGCTCCGGGATACGGGTTCTTCGGCGATGTTCCCCCGCGGACTGCCGCGGGAGAGAAGAAGTTCCAACTCAACAAACCAGGGCGGGGTTACGAGCTAAACAGCAAGGAAGCAAACGCCCATCCCGAAGTAGATATCGGTATGCGCCGCGCGATTATTCCGGCGTTGGGCAACGATCCAGAAGCTCGCTGCGAACCGCTGGGGCTGGCGCGTCTGGTGGCGTTTTCAGGCGGCGGCGCATCCATGGAGGTGGTACAGGCGAAAGACCAAATCGTCCAAATATTTGAATGGACTTGGGACGCCCGCCAAATTTGGCTGGACGGAAGAAAGCTGCCCAAGGTTGAGGATTACCTGCCACGCTATAACGGTTACTCGGTCGGGATCTGGGAAGGCGATACGTTGGTGGTGACTTCAACGGGCTTCGACGACCGCCAATGGGTCGACCAGTTCGGCTACCCAATGAGCGACAAGGCGGTGCTAGAGGAGCGCTATAGCCGCCCCTCCCCGAATCGTCTGCAGGTCGAGATGACGCTCACCGATCCAGTGATGTACACCCGCCCCTGGCACGCTGCTAAAAAAGTCTGGGCTTTAATCCCGAAAGAAAACATGTCGATCGGCGGCTGGTCGGGCATCCTAGAAGACCGCTGCGTTCCCAGCGATGAGGCGTACTTTAATAAATTCCGCGACCATGCGGCCGGGAAGCAGTAGGATTTGACCCGGCGATTGTTGGCCGTGGTGCCCAAATGACTGCTGTGTTCCCCGTCGCCATTAGCGTGTTTGTCGCTTGATCAGAATTCCCCGGACAATCATTATGCAAACAAGAATTTTGCTGGCGGCGGCAGTCCCCTGGCTTCTCGCCGTCGCGCAGCCGGCTTTTTGCCAGACTCCTCAGCAAGAAAAGCCGGCACTGGTGGAAGACGTCTTCAAAAATGTGCAGGTAATGAAGGGGATCCCGGTCAATCAGTTCATGGACACCATGGGATTCTTTTCCGCCGCACTAGGGTTGAACTGCACGGGATGTCACGTCGCGGAGAGCTTACAGGATTGGGCGAAGTTTGCCGAAGACATTCCGCGCAAACGCATGGCGCGCAATATGATTCGTATGGTAGACAGCATCAACAAGACGCAGTTCGGCGGACGTCGAATGCTGACGTGCTGGTCCTGCCATCGTGGAAATCCGGGCCCCGAAGTCATACCAAGCCTGGCACAGCAGTACACCGTTCCTCCTGAGGACCCGAACGCGATTGAGATCACGCCTGATGGGCCTAAAGAACCCACCGCGGATCAAATCTTAGACAAATACATCCAAGCGCTCGGCGGAGCGCAGCGGCTTGCCGGCCTGACCAGCTTTGCCGCCAGAGGCACGATCGAAGGTTATGACACCTATCACATGAAGGTTCCTGTTGAAATCTATGCGAAAGCGCTCGATCGGCGCACCATGGTCTCGCACACACAAAACGGCGACTCCACGGTGGTTTTCGATGGTCGCGCTGGGTGGTTGGCAGCGGTGAACAACCCTCTGCGTCTGCTCTCGATGATGCCAGGAGCTGAGTTGGACGGCGCTAAACTCGATGCCATCTTGTGCTTCCCCGGCGGCATCAAGCAGGCGCTGAATAACTGGAGTGTTGGATTCGCCATAACCAGCATTGATGACAAGGACGTCAATATCGTGCAAGGAACGGGCGCGGGAAATACCCGGTTCAAATTGTATTTTGAAACTAAGACTGGTTTGCTGGCGCGGCAAGTGCGGTATGCCGATACCCCGGTGGGGATGGTACCGACACAGGTGGATTACGGCGACTACCGGGAAGTTGCCGGAGTGAAAATGCCCTTCAAATTCGTAATTACATGGACCAACGGGCAGTCCACGATTCAGCTCGACGACGTGCAGCCGAATGTGACCATAGGTTCGGAGAAATTTGCCAAACCAAACCCGGCTACGGTGAAGCCTGCTCGCGAAAGATGAAACTCAAAACTCTCTTTTCGATTCTCCCGCTCCTTTTTTTTGCGAGCTTGAGTGCTTACGCTCAGGGCCGCGGAGGAGGCCGGGGCGCGGTCCCGCAACCGCCGCAGAGTCCGCAAGCGGCCGCCCCCATCGATATCACCGGGTATTGGGTGTCGCTCGTCACCGAGGATTGGCGCTATCGCATGGCAACGCCGCCCAAAGGAGACTTCCTGGGTGTTCCACTCAATCAAGCGGGGCGTGACGCAGCCAACGCCTGGGACCCGGCGAAAGAGGAAGCCGCAGGTGAGCAGTGTAAGGCCTATGGTGCCGGGGGAATCATGCGCGTGCCTGCGCGTCTGCACATTACCTGGCAGGATATGAATACCTTGAAGATGGAGACGGACGCGGGGACCCAAACCCGGATCCTGAGCTTTACGCCTTCGCAGAGTCCCGGCGGCGACTGGCAGGGCGTCTCGCTCGCGAGCTGGGACCGGCAGGCGACGGTGATGGGTAGCGGACGCGGAGGTCCGCCGCCCGGCGGTTCGTTGAAGGTGGTTACCTCCAAGATGAAGCCAGGATTTCTGCGCAAGAACGGCGTTCCCTACAGCGCGGACGCCGTGATGACAGAATTCTTTGACCGGTTTGATCAACCTAATGGCGAGTCCCTGCTGATGGTCATCACCGAAGTCAACGATCCCACATATCTTGCGACACCTTTTTGGACCAGTACGCACTTCAAGAAACAAAACGATGCGGCCGGCTGGAATCCGACGCCGTGCTCCGCTAAATAATCGTAAGGCAGCGTGAGGAAAATGATGTTCGACAACACGAGTTTGGTTCTTTCAGCGCTGCTGGCCGTGAGCGTTACCGCTTTGGGACAGGAATCAGCGCCAGGTTTCGATCTATCCGGATTCTGGTCGCCGGCGATGCATGAAGACGCCTTGGAGCGCGGCGGCGGTTCGGAGATCGGGGACTACGCCGGATTCGCCCTCAATGAGGCCGGCCGTCTATGGGCGCTCTCTTATGACCCGTCGCGAGTGACGCTGAAGCACCATCAGTGCGACGCCTACGTGGCTCCGTACCAGATGCGCGCGACCGGGAATTTTCGCATCTGGGAAGAGCGCGATCCCCACGATCAGCGCCTGGTTGCGATTCACGTATGGGCGCAGGTTACAGAGGGGCATAGGGTCATCTGGATGGACGGCCGTCCCCATCCTCCTGCTTGGGCGCCGCATAGTTTCCGAGGTTTTTCCACTGGGAAATTCGTCGGCAACGCTCTGGTTGTAAACACCACGCATATGAAGCAGGGGTGGTTGCGCCGCAATGGCACTCCGGAAAGCGACCAGGCTACATTGCTCGAATATTTCGTGCGTCACGGCGACCACCTGACGAACATGACGATTATTACCGATCCGGTGTTTTTAACCGAGCCAGAAGTCCGCAGCAATGACTATTTCAGGCAGGTGGTGGACCACCATGCCTGGCTGTATGCCTGCGACGACGGCGAACAGATCCTCGACAGACCGCCCGACAAGGTTCCGAATTATCTGTTCGGTCAGCAGCCCTTTGCCAAGGAATTTGCGGAGCGGTACAAGCTTCCCTTGATCTCTGGCGTGGGCGGAGCGGAGTCCATCTATCCGGAGTTTATGGCCAAGCTCAAGACCGCGACAGACGCGGAAGCCTCGGCCAGATTTAGCCCCGTGCCGGGGCGCCCGTCAGAAACCAGCCGCGCGGTAGACCCCGAACCGCACGACGGAGAGATTCATGTTTTCCCCCTGAGGAATAACGTGTACATGCTGGTGGGGGACGGCGCGAACATCGTGGTGCAGGTGGGTGACCAGGGCGCGCTGGTTGTCGATACCGGAACGGGCGCTCTGGCCGACAAAACCATCGCGGCCATAAGCAAGCTTTCGGGGAAGCCGGTGCAATTTATCGCGAATACCGGGTTCCGGGCGGACCATACCGGGGGCAACGTAAAAGTACGCCGCTCCGGCATGGACCCTAGCCTCCAGGGTTCTTTTTTTTCCAACCAGTTCGCCGACGCAGGCCAGGGCGCGACGATCCTGTCGCACCAGAACACGCAAAATCACATGGACGCCCTCAAGATGCCCGCCGAAGGAATTCCCAGCGATACGTTCCTCGAAGAACATCGCCGCAAGTTCCACAACGGCGATTCCATCGAACTATTTTGGGAGCCCAATGCCGTGACCGATGGCGATAGCATCGTGCACTTCCGCCGCGCCGACGTGATCGTGACTGGCGACATCTTTACGACCACTCAATACCCGTTTATCGATATTAAGAACGGCGGGAGCGTGCAGGGTGAGATCAGGGCGCTCAACGATATTCTCAATCGCACCGTTTACGAGCACGAGGAAGACGGTGGGACGCTGGTGGTTCCGGGACATGGTTATTTGTCGAATGAACATGAAGTGCTGGAGTACCGGGACATGGTTGTGATCGTGCGCGACCGCGTGCAAGCGATGATCAATTCCGGCGCCACCATCGAACAAGTAAAGAGCGCGAGAGTGACCGCTGACTATGACACTCGCTACGGCGTGTCCAACGGCCTCTGGACCACGGATCTGTTCGTCGACGCGGTCTACAAGAGTTTGCAGCAGAGTTCTAAATAAGTCTGGCGCCCCCACATGACTACCCGTGAAGGTGATCGTTCGCAGCATGTTCTCGGCGTCCACGACACCCACCCTACAGCAACACATACTTTTCATGATGTTCGGCGCGCCCAAGCTACCGCGGGTTTCCTGCCCTAGCCGACTGCCGGCTAGGTACCGATAAAACCGCTTGCCTCCGGCGGTTTGGCGCGCCTGAAGTTGGCGCCAGCGTTGGGTCTGACCATTGCGCCACCGCTGCACTCCGTGTTAGCCTTGGTCCAAACTTTCCCGGTTGCAGAGTTTTCATTCCCCGTCGTTTCACAAAGCCTGCGCTGAGCAGCGCATCGCGACTCACACAAAGAATATCCAACGCAGCATTGCAAGGAGACGGCTGTATGAAAACCAGAATCCTCTCTCTGTTTTTGGGGCTTTCCGCCTGCGCCTTCGCCGTGGAAAATAACTACGCGAAGCTACAGCCGGGGTCGATGGCCGAACCTTGGCTCAACGGCGGACCTAACTGCCTGACCATTCCAGACTGGCAGGTGCACGAGTACAACGAAGACTTTTACATTCTGCGCGAATCGGGCTGCGTGAATCCTGAGAAGCCGTTCTTGTATTTGATATTTGGCGAAAATAAGGCGCTCCTCGAAGATACCGGCGTGGGGACGCTGATGCCTGACGGCAGCCGGGGTACTGTGATCCCGACGGCGCCGGTCATCATGGACCTGATGGCCAAGTGGGCCGCGAGCAAAAAGCATGCGCCGGTGTCCCTGGTGGTCATCCATTCTCATTCGCATAGCGATCACACCGCCGCCGACGGCCAGTTCAAGGCACAACCCGACGTCCAATTTATAGCAGCCGCTCCGGAGGAGATTCAGAAAGCGGCCGGCATTAAAACCTGGCCCACCGATATCGGGCACATCGATTTGGGTAACCGCATCATCGACGTGATCCCGATCCCCGGCCATGACGTTGCCAGCATTGCGCTCTATGATCGGCTCACCGGGAATCTGACCACGGGGGACAGCCTGTATCCGGGCCGCCTATACGCAAGGGACCTTCCCGCCTACGCTGCCAGCGCAAAACGGCTGGTGGAGTTCGTGAAGGCTTATCCCATTGCTCACGTATTGGGAGCACATATCGAAGAGGGCTCCCAGCCGTATTTTGATTATCCCCAGAACACCCGTTATTTTCCCCAGGAACACGTCCTCCAACTGAGCCGGGCCCACGTGTTTGAACTGGACGAAGCATTCCGCAAAATGGATGGCAAGGCGGTTAAAGTAGTGTACCCGGATTTCTCAGTGATTCCAGTGGGAGCGAGTCCCTCCGTCCCCGGTGGCATCCAAGGCGCTTCGGGCGAGGGTTTGGAGGCGGGCGTTTTGCCAACTGGCTGGAGAACCGGCGGACCTAACTGCATGACTGTGCCCGACTGGCAGGTGAAAGAATACAACGAAGATTTTTACGTCCTGCGCGAATCAGGCTGTATCAATGCCGAAAAGCCATTTTTGTATCTGATCTTCGGTGAAGATAAAGCGTTGCTCGAAGACACGGGCGTAACGGAGCGTAGTACCCGCCGAGTGATTTCCACCGCGCCGGTGATCGCGGATTTGATGGCGCAATGGGCCCAACGCAAACAGCACGCGCCGGTCTCGCTCGTAGTGATCCATTCTCACTCGCATGGAGACCACACCGCCGCCGACGGCCAGTTCAAGGGACAACCCAACGTCCAATTCATAGCCGCCGCCCCGGATGAGATACAGAAGGGCGCCGGCATTAAGACCTGGCCCACCGATATCGGCCAGATCGACTTGGGGAGGCGTATCATCGATGTGATTCCAATACCGGGCCACGACGTCGCCAGCATCGCGCTCTATGACCGCCGTACCGGGAATCTGCTGACCGGGGATAGCTTGTATCCGGGACTCCTGTCGGTCAACCAAGCGGATCTGGCAACTTTTGCCGCCAGCACGCAGCGCCTTACGGATTTCGTCGGCGACCATCTGGTGGCCCATGTCCTAGGAACCCACATCGAACAAAAGGCCACGCCCTATGCCGACTATGGACGCGGTACCGTTTTTCAGCCGGATGAACACGTGCCAGAACTTTCACGGGCACACATATTGGAATTAAACGACGGATTCATCTCGCTGCACGGAACGCTGCGGACGGTGGCGATGCCTGACACGACCATTGTTCCGCGCGGCGCAGCAACGGCGTCAACGCCGTCCGCGGCCGCTTCCCCGTTGAAGTAGTCGGGGTCGTCTGTGCGCGCGCGACGGGAGGACGACCATCCACGGCGTCTGCTGATCCTTCCCCTCACCTCCTTGGGTCTGTGGTTTGCGGTAGGTAGGGCCGGCCGGCTGATTGCCTTTCTGGGCTAAGATCGTTCAGCGCAAAGCTGGCGGGCCTGCGGGCAAGAAGAGGCCGCGGCCGGCGAGCGGATCGAGATAGCGGCCGGAATCAAACAATACTTCGCCGCGCGACAAGCAATGCACGGGCCACGGGACATCGATACCTTCAAACGGAGTGTAATCGACGGCGTGATGCAGCTTCTGGTTCTCAATGGGAGCGCGCGCGGACAAGTCCCACATGACGATGTCCGCGTCGGCGCCGATCGCAATCGAGCCTTTGCGCGGGTGCAGGCCGTAGAGGCGTGCCGGCAGATAGCTGGTTAGCTCGACGAATCTATGTAATGAAAGACGGCCTTCCTGAACGCCCCGCAACAGAAGCGGCAGACGGGTTTCGATACCGGGCACCCCGTTGGGTACCTTGGGAAAGGGCTGCTCCATTCCGTCGAGCTTTTTTCCATGCGGGTCGTCGTAGGAAAAGGGAGCGTGGTCGGAAGAGAATACGCTGAATACCCCTTGCTCTAATCCTCTCCACACCGCTTCCTGATCGGCGAGCTCGCGCGGCGGCGGACTGCAAATGCATTTTGCGCCTTCATAGCCGTCATACGCCAGATCAGCGGCGGTTAGATAGAGGTATTGCGGACAAGTCTCCGCTAATATTGTCTGGCCGCGGCCTTGCGCCCAACGGATCTGCTCGATCGCTTCGCGGCCCGAAACGTGAACGATCAGGATAGGCACATCCACCAGTTCGGCCAGCGAGATGACACGGTGGGTTGCTTCACGTTCGACAACGGGCGGGCGGGCGGCGGCGTGATATCGAGGCTCGGTGTGCTCTTCACGGGTGAGGCGATCGGTGAGCCAGGCGATGCACTCGGCGTTTTCGGCATGCGCCATGACCAGCGCTCCATGGCGTCTGGCGAGGTCGAGGACATCGAGCATCTCGCGGTCATTCAGCTTAAGGTCGTCGTAGGTCATGTAGACCTTAAAAGATGTATAGCCCTCGCGAATAAGGCGAGGGAGCTCCTGTTCGAGGACGGTCGGCGTGGGATCGGTGACAATCAAATGAAACGCATAGTCCGCCACGGCACGTCCGGCCGCGCGCCGGTGATAATCTTCGACGGCGGCGGCGAGAGACTGTCCCTTGTTTTGGGCCGCGAAGGGGATCACGGTAGTGGTGCCACCGCATACCGCGGAACGCGTTCCTGTGAAAAAATCATCCGCCATGCGGATGCCGGAGGGCATCGGTTGATCCAGATGGCAGTGCGCGTCCACGCCGCCGGGCAAGGTAAGCAAGCCAGTTGCGTCGATCTCGATCGCGCCCTTCGGGATTCCCTCGCCCAGTACCACCACTTTGCCGTTGCGAACCCCAATGTCGCAAGTGAAGCGATCGGACGCGTTTACCACATCGGCATTGCGAATGACCAGGTCCAACGCGCCGCCCATCAAAACTCCTCTTCGAATAGACTGCCCCAACCCGAAACGCGGCGGGTATCGACGCCCGCGATACGCAGGGATTTCCATACCACTGTACTGATGGTGTCGTATATGGGAATCTTCAGTTCGCGCTCCAGATCGTTCACCAGCGGAGCGGCTTTCAAGTTTGTACAGAAGGTAGAAATCGCTGCAGGCCGGCTCGCGGCTACATCACGCGTCATGCTTTGGATCTGATCTTCGGTGACGCCGGCGAAGTCGAAATTTACGTCCAGCCCTAAGTGCCGTTCGGCAACGCAGCGGAAACCAGAACGCTGATAGTTCTCGACGATGCGCTTTTGTACGTCGTCCAGATAGGGTGTGACCAGCGCGAAATCGTAAGCATGTTTCGCGGCGAGGATCTCGTTCAAAGCCAAAACGGATGTCGTGGCCGGAATACCGGTGACCTCGGTGATCTGTTCGCACAACAGCTGGTCGGCCTCAAAGCCGAGCCAACCGGAGGAAGTGCCGTTCCAACCGATGATGTCGACGTGGGCGTCCGCCAGAAGACGCGCGGCTTGCAGGATCTTCTCGACATCGAACTGGCCGAGAGCCGGTCCACGAAGCGAAATTTCGGTCACGGGGAAACGGGAGAAGTGGGCGCTGACCTCCGCTAGACCGCTGAGCATGGCGCTGGTCACTGGCTCGAGTGTTGTGTTCGACGATGGCGTCAACATTCCTATACGAATTCTTTGCCTCAACTTGCCTCCCCCGAAAAATCAAACCGGCAGTTTTTTCTCGTAATCGATGGCGACAGAACAGGCCAGTAAACCGACGCCGAGCAGGGCGAAGAATAGCATGGCCAGGAAATACGAGCCGGTGCGCTGCACGATGAGGCCAACGATAATCGGCACGCTCATGCCCGCTACATTTCCGCCTAAATTCATAACGCCGCCGAGGAATCCCACCCAGTTGCGCGTGCCGAGCAGCGATGGCAGGCACCAGTAGAGACCGCACCAACGCAGAAAAAATAGAGTGCAAGCCAATAACGCAACTGCTGTCAGCGGATTCCTGGTGTACGACAGCGAGAAAAGCGAAACTGTAGCGAGAATGGCGGCGGCTGCGAATAAAGTTCGCATTACGCGGTTGGTGGGCGCCCCTGAAGCCTTCCATTTATCGGCGATCCAGCCTCCCGTAAGTTCGCCCACAAAGCCGCTGAAGAAAACTAGAAAAGTCGCGCCGCCCATTTTCTCAATATTGAACCCGTGCACTTTATTTAGGTAGTTTGGCATCCAGGTAAGCAAGCCGTAAAATACCGCATTGAAGCACATCCATCCGAAGAACATGGCCCAAATGGAACGGTAACGGAAGAAATCAATCGGCCGGCCGCTTAAGTTGGTGGGCTCTTGCTGGTGCTCCAGCAGATTCGCTTTTTCGATGTAGGTGGCCTCGGCCTCATTGGTGCCTGGGTGCTCGCGCGGGGAGTTCCGTATGTAGAGCCAAGCGCCGATACCCACCAGCATCGTGCCTGCACCAGCAGTCAAGAAGGCCAGACGCCACGATTCAAATCCGATAATCAGCCAACTGACGATCAGCGCTCCCAGTCCGGCGCCAAGCGGCGCTCCGCCGTCGAGCAGAGTGGCGCCTCGGCCGCGTTCGGTCGGGGGCATCCAGAGAGCATTGAGTTTGCCGCCGGCCGGGTAAATCGGTGCTTCGGCTGCTCCCAATCCCAGCCGGGTGAGCACAAGGGTGAATCCGCTAGTGCAAACGCAGGCGAGCACCTGAAACGCACCCCAAAAGACTGTAGACGCGGCAATGACAATGCGCGGTTTGAAGCGGTCCGCCAACATGCCTCCGGGAATTTGCAATAGCGCGTAGGTCCAGAAGAAGGAACTGAGGATCACGCCCTGGGTGGCTGGCCCCAGCGTGAATTCTTTGGCAATCAACGGCATAGCCACGGATAGCGAGGCCCGGTCAATATAGTTCACGGTGACAAGTGTCAGCACTAGCAGGAAAATCTTCCAGCGAATGCGAGTCTTCACGATAACTGGGGTGCAGGGATTGTGGGAGAGAGGTGACGCTTCGATCTGATGGCCGGATTGCATTCGAGTCTCCTCAGCTAGAGTGAGGGGCACCTCGGCCCATCGCCCAACCAGCAAGTGGTGGTTTCTACGCTCGGAGATGCAATCGCGGCATCTTCAATCCAGATTACTACGTTTTGACGTACGGTCTTGACCCATGCTGGTATGGAAACCGTTCGCACGCAGCCACCCTTGCCGACGAGATCCACAATCGCCCAGTGATCCTCGCGACGTTGCAGAGGGTCAACTCTAAGACCTACGACCTCCGAACGCGGCAGAGCGCAACCGAGCAGCAGAGAGATTATCGCCGCGTCTCGCTTGCAGGGAGGTTCAGCGGATCAAACCCTGATGGGAGCTTCTCACCCTCAGATACTCCATATGGGAATCCAATAAGTGAACTACGCCGAACTCCCATTATTCGTTGACCACAATCAACTATTGCCTCGCCGCTCTTCTACCCTTGAAGCTTCATCCATGATATACAGTACAGTGTAATCTAAGAGAGACAAACTAGCGATGGATCGATTCACCATCTTTAAGCAGGCCGGTACTCACGCCGATGTAATGGCCGCGGTGGGTGCGGCAGATTTACTTCGCGATTTAGACCCACGCATCGTGAACTTCGAAGACCGTTTCGAGGTTCAACTGCCGAGGCGTTTCCGCCGTTCCGATCTGGATGCGGTCGATCCCGGCTTCTCCTACCTCTTGCGTCCTAAGAAGACGGCTCCGGGTGTGCCTCCGGAGAGAATTGTTCGGACTTCCGCTCCCACCGGGATACCCTGTGTCACTGCGGCGGAGAACCGCATGTACTCCATCTTGGGACGCTTGAATGCGTTTGGAGGTCCCAACCAAGTGATCTCGCGATTCGCGAAAATGAAACGCGAAGACTGGGAAACAAGCGTCTGGAACTGCATGAACGGTGAACCTGAGTTTATTTTTTCTTCACCGTTAGTTCAATTGTTCAACCCGCACGCGGCCCGCGGATACGCTCTGTTGAAGCCGAATGGAACGAATCGGAGCGACAAGACAAAAAACCGGTGGGCGGCGCCGTTCCTTGAGTGGTTGCGCTTTCGCGGATACTTCGAGGGCTGCGCTGGATGGTTTGCGTCGGGAGACCTCCGTCTCTTTTGTCCGATTCCAGCGGACGTGGCACACGCCCAATTTGCGGCGACAGTCGCCGCCTTCCGCGATCTGCGGCTGGGCGGCAGTGCCGCGAAGATGGATTGTCGTGCCGTGCTTGGCTTGACACGCTTGCTCATTGAAAAAGCTGAAACGTATCGCAGACCCCGTGAATGGGTACATGGGGCCTGGGTTACGCACTACAAAGACATGGGCCAAGCGCACACCTTAATGGGAATGGAGCAGCTTGCTATCCCGGATTGGTTCGATTTGAGCACATCGCAAGAGGCGCACGCGTGGTTGCGGACCTTGGATGAGCATGACACCGTACTGCGGCGGCTCACTGACAGCCACTCCGACGAATTCATGTTGCTGAAGCAGTACCGGCGCACCTTTCAGGCACGATGGCGGGAGTCGATTGGAGAGTTTGTGGAATTCCTCGTGGGCTACGGTACGCTCTTGTTCAAAAGACGAGCGAAAGATCATTGGCTACTCCCCCAATTCACGCTTGGCGGTGTTACGCTCATCTTGGAACGTGACCCGAGCCTGCGGGCTCTTCTCCACAATTCAGGATTTCTGGCGGTTGCGGCAGCTGTCCGTGGGGCGACCGTGGGGGCTCAGGCGGCTCGCCATCGGGGTAGGCTCGATCATCGCGAAATCCGTTACGGCCTGCTGGGCGACATTCGCCGAGCCGAATTGTTGGGACGTCGCGAACTGCTGGCCGTAGTCTCAGCCTTCCTTTCCAGTTTCAATCGGGAAGCTACCCGGCGGCATGATACGGGCCTCCGCGCTGCCCACATACAGAACGTCGAGATGGCGGCATTCACCGATGCACTAGGGCGGTTGCCTTTGAACGTGGCCGCCGGATCACTTCTCTGCGGACTCGCTTCGTGTGTCCGGGACAACGCGGCGGTAGCAGAGGCCGAGCCTGAACTAGCGCAGGCAATTCCAGCATGATTCAGTCCCTGTCGCTCTGCGCGGAGGTGACGCTGGCGCTCCACAATTTGAACAGCGAAGGCACCGCAGGCAATCAGCAGCAAACTCGCATGGTTCATGTGATTGACGCGGCCGGTGAGCGGCACTGCGTCAACGCGGTCTCGGGCGACATGTTCAAGCACATCTACGTGCGCCACCTGACGGCGATATTGCGAGCGCAAGGCGAGTCACTCTCGGTAGGCGCGGCCGCAGGCAGCCCGGATCGTATCACCGTCGATCCCGAATTCAAAAGCGCCATTAAAGGCAAAGGCGCCGGGGAAGTGCAAACAGAGATGCTGAAGCGTTGCGCGGTGACCGACGTTGCCGGGACTCTTTTCACCGAAGGTATCACCGTCCCTAGAAAATCGTGTGCGGAGTTCGGTTGGGTGGTGGGGATTCCGAACAAGGTTCACACCGAACAGTTCTTTCACGTGAAGTACGAACCGGATCGGCGCAAAGCGGCAAGCAACACCCCACGCGGCGAAGGTACGATCGCGGGCTCGCAAACCATCTTTCATCGCCCTGCGAGTTCAGGCGTGTACGCGCTGGTTTGCAATTTGGAGCTTTCCCGGATCGGCATGAATGATGTGACTCATACGTCGGTGGTTGCGGCCAGTGCCCGGGCTTCGCGTCAACGGGCGGCGGTCCAGGCACTCTTGGCTACCTTGATCAAGCCGGCGGGCGCGCAGAGCAACACGCAGAATCCGCACATTCTGGAATGCACCGGCGTTGTGACGACATCCAGTTCCTATCTTCCGGCTCCGATGCTCAGCCCGCTATCGGGAGGCTACCGAGAAGAAATCCGTTCGATCGCGGAGACGCTTAATAAGCTTACTCCGAAGGCGGTGCGTGCCCAGGTTTTCGAAGGTATGGCAGAAGGCGTGGCGCTTTTGGAAAAGATCTCGGCGGAGTTTTGATCGTGTGGTTGGTGTTTGAATATGCTCCCGCCACTTTGTTCTCTCTGAAGAATTCCCGCGCCACTTCGACGGCGGGCAAGACTCTGCTCACGCCGACACCATACGCCGTTAAAATGGCATTTCTCGACGCCGCGCTACGCCACGGCTTAGCGAAAGACCCTGAGCGTTTGGTCCGCTGGTTGGCCGGAGCGAGTGTGCGGATCGGCGTACCGCAGTCCGCTTGTGTCACGGGAACTATCCAGAGCGTTCGGCAAGAAACGCATGACGCGGAACGGAAGCGCAATCCCGACTCGTCCCGCTATCGCGCCACCATCGCTATGCGCGAATTCGTCCACTACTCGGGCACTATGCGGCTGGCATTCGACTCCAATAGTTGTCCCAACCAGTTCGCTGCGTTATTGCGTCGCGCCGCTCCTGCGATCAACTACCTGGGCAAGCGAGGAAGTTTCGTGCAGTATCTACGCACCGGCCGACTGAAAACTTTGGATGGCACTTTCACGCAGCCGGTGGATGTAACAGAAGGAAAACTACCCGCCGGCGGTCACCGCGCGGCGTTGGATGACTTTGGACCCAAGGCTTCTTTCTCCGCGCTAAATTCGTTTGCGCCCACCGAGGTGCAGCGGGGTATCGATCGCCAGTTCGTCGAAACAATTGTCCCGCTGAATGTCTATAATTCAGGACCGGGCTTCGTTCATTACTCGGGGCTCTGACGATCCGCGATCACCAAGGCTATCGCGAAACCGTCGTATCCCTTGCTCCCCACGGTTTGCAGAGCTGTCGCGGTTAAACGAGGCTCAGCGGCCAGCATTTCGAAGAAGTGACGTGCACCTTGCACGCGCGGGTCGGGATTAGCGGCGTCGATAACCTGTCCACTGCGAACCACATTGTCAGTAATGATGAGGCTGCCGAGCCGTGAAAACTCCAGTGCCCACTTTAAGTATTCCGAATTATTCGGTTTATCCGCATCGATGAAAATCAGATCGAACGGCTCCGTGCCTTCTTCTGACAGTTGAACAAGAGAATCGAGCGCTAGCCCCACGCGAACCTCGACACGGTCCATCAAACCCGCCCGCGCGATATTGGTTCGTGCGACTTCGGCGTGCTTCGGATCGGCCTCCAGGGTCACCAACCGTCCTCCGATCGGCAGCGCCCGCGCAAGCCAGATCGTGCTGTAGCCACCCAGCGTCCCGATCTCTAGAATCCGGCGAGCGCCCCGCAACTGCGCCAACATCTGCAGAAGCTTGCCCTGGTTCGGAGCAACATCTATAGGTGGTAGGCCCGCCGCCGCATTGGCCGCTAGGGCATCGTCAAGGATTGGGTCAGCCGGCAACAGGCAATCGGTGATGTAGCGATCTACTTTGTTCCATAGGTCTTGATTCATTTGATATCCTAAACCCGAGTCTCGGCCGTTTACCCCGATGAGAAGGGGACTGAAATCAGTGAGGCTTTTGCCAGATCCGCGGTCTACGTGAGGCCGCGGAGTCCTGGTTCACGATGTCCTATTGGTACCGCTTCCGGCCTTCGCTAACAAGATCATCTCAAGATTCGTGCGGGCTGCGAGTGTTTCGGGATGATTGCTACCCAAATGCTGGATGTGGCACTCGATAAGCTCGCCCTGCATTGCCCCGGCGCGTTCGTAGTCGCGCTGGGCGAGGTAGACATCTCGGAGCGTGCCAACAGCTCGCAACCGCAGTTCGTGCTCTCTGCCCAGGCAGCGGCCCACGTCCCTGACCACTCTCTCTAACAACTTCCGCGCTTGAGCAGGCTCGCCAGCCTGCCAGTAGGCATTCGCAACTTGCGTCGTCAATCCGAGCGTCTGCGGATGGTACGGCCCGAACAGACTTTCGTACGAGCAGAGGGTCGCGATCATGCCGGGAATCTCGGCGCCAGCCATGTTATTGTCTAGTGTAGCTTACATCGTGGTGTGAGCACGACAATCGAAAGGAGTCTCTCGTATGGCCTCTGTCATCTCTGAGCCCAAGCAAAGCCAAGTCGCTATTTCGGCCATGCTAAGCGCAGCCAGCCTGCCAAGTCCAGTTGTGGATGAGAACCGGTCGGCGAAAACTGAAACCGTGGTTCTCGCCGGCGGATGTTTCTGGGGAGTGGAAGCGGTCTTTGACGCCGTCAAGGGAGTATCGGACGCCGTCTCCGGATATGCCGGTGGAAACAAGTCGACCGCTCATTATGAAATCGTCAGCACCGGAACCACGGGTCATGCCGAGTCGGTGGAGATCACCTACGATCCCTCGCAGATTTCCTTCGGACAGCTTTTGAAAATCTATTTCTCAGTGGTACACGATCCCACCCAATTGAACCGCCAGGGCCCCGATGAAGGCACCCAGTACCGCTCGGAGATTTTCTACACCACCGAAGAACAGAAGCACGTCGCCGAGGCCTACATCCAGCAGCTGACCGCGGCAAGAGCGTTCCCCAAGCCTATCGTCACAAAGATCGCCCCGCTCCAAGTCTTCTATCGCGCCGAAGACTACCATCAGGATTTCGTAGCCCACAACCCCCACCAAGGCTACGTCGCGTATAACGACGTTCCCAAAGTGGCGAATTTTCATAAAGAATTTCCGGAACTCGCAAAAGGAGGCAAGTAGCCATGCTGAATTCACATCAACCTCGTAGGCAGTTTCTGAAGCTCCTCAGCGCGAGCCTTCCTGCCGCACTGGTATTGCGGACCTCATCCGCATTCGCCGCAGGGAAGAAAGTGGTCCGTATCGTCGAGTTCGATCTCGCGGGCATCCGCACCGGCGTTGTCGAGGTCGAGAAGATCGACAAGCCCGCAGCCGATTGGAAGAAACAATTGACGGCCGAGCAATTCTGGGTAACGCGCGAAGCTGGCACCGAGCGGCCGGGCACGGGTAAGTACGCCAATAACCACACCGATGGACTCTACCATTGCATCTGCTGTGACACCGCGCTCTTCGATTCCAAGACTAAGTTCGAGTCCGGTACCGGCTGGCCCAGTTTCTGGGCGCCCCTCGCCAAGGAGAATGTGGCTGTCCAGAAGGACAACTCCCTCGGTATGCAAAGAGACGAGGTGACTTGCAGCCGCTGCGACGCCCATTTGGGGCACGTGTTCGATGACGGTCCGCCGCCTACTCACTTGCGCTACTGCATGAACTCGGCCGCGCTGAACTTCGCCGCGAGGATCAAGCAACAGTCTTCGAGGTAATCTCGTGCCTCAGGGAGATCCAGTCGAAATCCAGGGACCGCTGTCTACTCTGGATTCGCACACCTCATTATTCGGCGCCGGCGATCCACAAACGCTTGCCGCCGTGAACAATCTGGCCGTAGCTTTCTGGCGTGCCGGTGATATCGACGGAGCCATCGGCCTGCTGGACCAAGCCCTCGATCTGACCTCCGCCGGCGAAGCTGAGCACCCGGTACAGATGGATTTGCTGAGTACCCTCGGCGAAATCATGTTCGAAGAACGCCATCTGGAGCAAGCCGCTGTGATTCATCGCGAGGTCCTGGAAGGCCGCGTCCGCCAAGCTGGGATTAACCATCCGAAGTCACTTGCGGCAAAGGCCGGCCTGGCAGCGGTCCTATTCGAACTCGGCCATGATGAAGAAGCTACATTGCTAGAGAAGGAAGCGTTCGAAAGCGCACGAACGCATCTCGGGAAGACCCATCCGGTGACCTGTGTTTTGGCGTGGAATCGGGCACTCGGCCATGAGCGCCGCGGCGATCTGGACTCCGCGAGATCCATAATCGTTTCTGAGTTGGTGTGGCTTCTGACGGAAGATGAATCTCTTTTGGAGGCTGACCAGAAGACCATTCAAGCCCTGCTCTCCCAGCGATTGAAGTGGAAGGTCGCATCAGCTTGCTAAGCGTCCTAAGGGGTCTTCCGGCGGCGGTTGAACGACAATCTAGCGGCTTCGCCCCTCTGATCCACGCGCTAGAGAAATTTTCGGGCGTTGTAATGAAGGTGAAGGTCGCGGCGAACCAAGAAAAGCCGGTAGCAGAGGCACCGAATTAAAGCGTTACGTCACAATCCACGTCCCAGAGGGCCAAATTTTAGGCTGACCCTCATTGTATGTGACTGATTTAGCTGGTCGGGCCGCCGGGATTTGAACCCGGGACCTCTTGCACCCCAAGCAAGCGCGCTAGCCAGGCTGCGCCACGGCCCGATTTGTAACTGATTTTAACACAAAGGGTTCGCACGAATGCCGGATTTCTGCCACTCTTACGGAAGCAGGTATCCGTTTTTGGCCAGAATCGCCCTGCCCTCGGACCCGAGGAGAAACACCTGAAACTTCTTTGCCTCTTCCATTTGTGCCGAAGAAGCCACAATGGCCATCGCTTGCTCGAGAGGATGGTACAGATGTGGATCGACCTTAAGGACTGTTCCCCGCTCGTTGAGGACCAGCGAATAAGCCGTGAAAGCCGCTTCGGCATTGCCTGAGGTCGCCAATTGTTTGGCCATGTTGACACTATTTGCGTAGACGATTTTCGGTTGCACACTGTCCCAAAGAGCGGCGTTCTTGAGGGCCTCGACCGCCGCGAGGCCGTAGGGTGCAAGTTCCGGTTGGGCCACCGCGACGAAGCGAATCTTAGGAGCGCTCAGATCCTTTAAATCCTGAAACTCGTGTGGCTCTGCGCTTGGAACCCACAGCGCGAGTTGACCCATTGCATAGACTTTCCGGCTCTCGCCTAGCAATTTTTGAGTCGAGACCAAATCGTCGACATGCTTCGTATCCGCCGCGGCAAAAAGATCGAAGGGAGCGCCGTTGTCGATCTGCTGGGCGAGTTGCGCGGTCGCACCGTAACTGAAGACCACCTCAACGCCTGTTCGTGCTTTAAAGGCCTGGCCCACCTCGCTGAAAACATCTGTCAGATTGGCGGCGGCAGCCACAGTAAGTTTCTTCGCGGGCTGGGGATCGCGCTGCGTGTTACAAGCACTTAGAAATGCGACAGCACATAATAACCATCTAGCGTGTCGGGCGACCATTGACTGTAGCGTCTAGTATATCCTGTCTCGTGAAAGCGACTTGCTCAGTCTCACGCTGAGCACTTCATGCCTCAGTGAGCCAGTACAAGAAGCCAACCGCGGGGAACGCAGCGCCCGTGAACACTACGCTCCGCCATCCACCGTGAGTGTAAGCCAGCCCAGCCAGCGCCGAGCCGATCGCGGCGCCGCTCATGAACATCGCAATGAATAACGTATTGATGCGGCTGCGTTCCGCCGCGTTGAGCTCATAAATTGCTTGCTGTCCCGTGACCAGGTTCGAATTCACGGCCAAGTCCAGCAGGATTGCTCCGCTCACGAGCGCCCACAACTGATTTTCCAGCAGCGTCAAGGCCAACGCTCCGATGGCCAGCAGTAAGGCGACGCAAGTGATCCAGCGGCCATGTCCACGGTCGGCCCAGTGTCCCGCGACCGACGTAAACAGCGCGCCGACAGCGCCCGCCAGCGCGAACAGTCCAATTTGCGTTTGTGAAAAGTGCCACCTCGGACCGGAAAGCAAGAACGTGACACCCGTCCAAAAAATGCTGAAGGTGGCGAGCATGCAAGCCTGATAGAATCCGCGCCGCCGTAAGACCGGCTGGGATCGGAAGACATGCGCCAACGATAAAATCAGCGATCCGTAGCTCTGTTGCAGGGTCGGTGCGCGCTCCGGTAGGCGCAGCCGCAGGATCACAATCATGACGCCCACCAAAGCTGCGGAAGCGATGTATACCGTCCGCCAGCCGAAGGCTCCTGAAACGATTCCAGCAAATGCCCGCGCGAGCAAGATGCCCATCAGCAGACCGCTCATGACTTTTCCTACGATCTGGCCGCGCTTTTCGGGAGGCGCCAGGTGAGCCGCGAACGGTACCAACATTTGCGCGATCACACTGGTAAAACCCAGGGCGAACGCGGCCGCTAGAAGCGCCGAAAAAGATGGCACGGATACTAAGGCCAGCGCCGAGATCACCGCGCCCGAAAAGATGACGGTGATGGTACGCCGGTTTTCCAGCAAATCACCTAACGGGGCGAGGAGGAACAACCCGCACACATAGCCCAGTTGCGTCAGCGTCACGATGGTGCCGGACTGCGCATCGCCCACGTGAAATTCCCGGCCGATGACGCGCGTGAGTGGCTGTGCGTAGTAGATGTTGCCCACCGCGAGCCCGCAGCCCACCGCAAAGGTCGCCACCAGCGCCGGAGTGAGCGGCGCAGGGGGTGCCTGTATCCGCGTGGGCATGAACTGTTATGATACCTGGACGATGGAGGGAATTCACATGACAATACGACGTAGGTATTTCGCGCTGGCTGCGTTGGCCGCAACGGCCGCGTTCGCCCAAGCCCAGGGACAGCCGGATTTTTCCAAGGTCGAGATCAAGGCCACCAAGTTGGCCGACAACTTCTATACGCTGGATGGCCAAGGCGGCACCATTGGGGTGCTCACTGGCCCCGACGGCGTGTTCATGGTGGACAGCCAGTTCGCGCCGCTCAGCGGCAAGATCGCGGCGAAGATTAAAGAGATTTCCGGCGGCGCGCCGATCAAGTTCATGATCAACACGCACGTGCACGGCGATCATACCGGTGGCGACGAGAACTTCGGCAAGATGGGCGTCACCATCATCTCGCGCCCCGAGTTGCGCAATCGCCTGGCGCATCCGAATCCCGGCGCCAACGGCCAGCCCGGGACGCCAATGCCTGCCGCGGGGCTCCCCTTGCTCACTTATACAGGCACACTGACGTTCAATATGGATGGCGAAGAAGTTCATGTTTACGCGATTCCGCGCGCGCACACCGACGGCGACACCATCGTGCAGTTTGTGAACGACGATGTGATCATGACTGGAGACTTTTATCGCTCGGTGCAGTTCCCCAACATCGATCGCGCAAACGGCGGCTCGCTGCGCGGCCTCGAAGACGGCCTGTCGCGTGTGATTGCGCTTTCCGGCCCGAACACGCGCATTGTTCCGGGTCACGGCGCCATGGTCGATCGCAATGCCGTGATGGCGCATCGCGATATCGTCATCGCGGTTCACAAGAAGGTAGCGGATCTGATCAAGCAGGGCAAGAGCCAGGATGAAGTGATCGCGGCCAAGCCGGCCTCTGAGTTCACTTCCAAGATCAAAGAAGTGGGCATGACGGAGGACCGCTTCGTCGGCCAGGTTTACGCGGAGCTCAAGGCGAATTAGCCCGCGGTCAGGGCCAAGATCAACTCTTCCATTACGATCCGGTCGTCGGGCCGCGCGTCGCGAAGCGCGCGGTCCGCTTCAAATAGTTTCCCCACCGCCCGCTCCAGCTTCCCTTTTGAAAAAGCTCCCACCGTCTGCTCGATCTGCCGCGCCCGTTCCGGCCACATGCGCGCGCCGAGCTTGCCGAAGTGCGCTTGAATCTGGCTCGCGTTGCGTAAACCCGCTTCGCGCGCCGCCAGCGCCGTGCGGAACTGAGTGGCCAGGAAAGTCAATGCGAGCGGCATGTACTCGCCTTCGCGTGCCAGGGTATCCAGAGTTTCGAGCGCGCGTGTGCGGTCACCTCGACCTAAAGCGGCCACCAACGCGAAGATGGTAGTGGCCTGCGCGTCCGGCACCAGCGCGGCGATATCGTCCGCCGTCACCTTACGTGCGCCGCCCGTGAATAAGTGCAGTTTCTCAATCTCGACCGCGATACGTGACGCGTCGCCGCCGGTGGCATCGAGCAGCAGCGCGAGTTCCGCCAATCCTAATAGCAACCCCACCTGCTTTGCTAAGTTTTGTGCCAGCGATCGCGCTGCCTCCGGGGAGAACGGGCGGAACTCCACTTGCGCCGGTATCGCAGCGAAGTATTTCTGGATACGCTCGATCTTAGCCTTGTCCTCGCCTTCGAAACCGTAGCGGCTGGATTCGAGCACCACCACCGTCCCGGGCGTAGGCTCACGCAGATAGGCGGCGAGTTGATCTCCATCGGCTGCATCGCCGGTCTCCTCGGATTCCGCGGCCGCCCGTCCGCGGGGCAACACTGCTTCGGCGCTGCCGATCCAGATAACACGCTGCGACGCGAACAAGGACAGCGCCCGAGCATCATCCAGTGCAGCCGCTAGTGGAATCTCGCTCAAATCCACGCGCGTCAAACCACCTTCCCGATCCTCAGGCGATGTTCCGAGCACCGCGTCGAGCAGCGCCCGCCGGCAACGCTCGCGCTGATACGGCTCCGGCCCCAGAAAGAGATACACCGGAGCCGCCCCGTTCTTTTCAAGACTCAATAGAAATTGATCGGGCGTCATTGGCGCTAGAAATTATCCAAAATCGAAGAGACTACCTGCTGCGCCGTCTGCTCACTGGCACGCGCCAGCGCCGCGTCGCTCTCTTCGAAAAACGCGGCGGGGTCAATCGAAATCTGATAGCGCTCGCGCATTTCGAAGTTAGGCCGCGTGTACAGCGTCTTGCCGGTAGCGCGTTCCACTAGATTCAGGCGCATGGTCACGTGCACTTCGACCGCACTCGCGCGGCCGGTAGTGGGATCGAACACCGTGGGAAACGAAATGTAGGTCAGAACGCTGCCGGTGAGAACCATATCCGCCGTGCTTGGATCAGACACGATGCGGTAGTGCGTACGTGAAATGAATTCGCGCGCGATGGCTTCGGGCAACTGGTCCGTAAGCTTGTAGCGTACGGTCTGATTGGTGAACGCTGGAATCGCAATCGTATGAACGGTCTTGGGAACCAGATCAGCGTGCCCGCCGGTATGGTACCCGCACCCGCAGGCCAGCAAAATCGCACACGCGAGGGCCGCTTTCATCGCATGAACCCTTTGGCGACCGCCAGAGCGTTCTCGGCCGATAACCGCAAGTTGTCCGACACCATCCACATCCAACACGCCCGCGCTTGATTGGGGTCGACCGCAATCGCGCCTACACTCAGCCCACTCATTCCCGCAATACTGACGTTGGTGGGCGGATCATCGGAGCGCACGTCGAAGCCTGCCGCCGCCAGTCCCTCGGCCAGCGCCACCGCGCCGGGATTTTCTTCAAACTCCACCCATATCGAAAAACTATGGCCGTGGAACACCGGAGCCTGAATCAGTCGCAGTGACGGCATGGGAATCGCAGGATAGAGCGCCAGCAGCGATGCCACATGCCGCAGGATGCGTTCCTCCACACCTTCGAGCGGCTCCTCCGCCTCCTCGCCATAGCGCGCTAATAAGTTGAACCCCAGTTGGGCGTCGAACACATCCATCTTCAATTTTTGGAACGATAGGACCCCAACAGTTTGCTGCCGCAGTTCGTCCAGTCCCTTCTTGCCGCGCTCGCTGGCGGGCTCGAACACATGAATGATGGACCTGCGAATGTTGCCGATTTTTGCCAGACCGGCCAACAGCATCGCGCAAGCAATCGCCGCCGGATGCGCAATCACCGGAATCAAGCCGGGCTCGGGCAGGGAACGCGTAGGCTCGGCCGAAGGAGCACGCAAGCGCGCGTGCGGCTGCTCTTCGAGGGCGCCAGTCAAATCGATCAGCACCGGTCCATCGGCCGGATTGAGCTTTAACGCACGGCGGCTGGATGCCTCCGAACCCGCGAGAAACGCCACCTTCGATCCTGCCAAGCTTTGCGGCGTGAGCGGAACGAGCGCCAGCACTTCCTCGTCATCCACGCCCAGCATGCTGGCGTTTTCAGCGGCGGCCGAGATCAATTCGATGTGCGGCGCGGGCTTCGCCGCTTCCAGCAATTCCCGCACTTCCTTGGCCAGCAGCGAATCGCCGCCCACCAGCGCCACTCGCGATCGCGTTGTTTTCTCAGCCAACCTGGTGCTCCGGTTCTTGCGGAGGCTCCGCTTGCGGCCGCAGCCGCCGCCTTATACTGCCGCCAATGCGAATCGCGATGCCGACGCCGACGTAACTGACTGCCAGCACCAGCAGTACCGGCTTTGAGAAATTCCACACCAGGAAAATGAGCACGCCCATCAGAACGATAGTCAGCGGCGAGCGCGGGTGCGTGAGACTCAAATCCTTGAAGCTGGGATAGCGCCAAGTGCTCACCATCAGGAACGACAGCAGCCCGAGCAGCGCCAGCCACACCGCCGAAATAATCCAGGAATGCGACCGGCTCGCTCCCCGCCGCATAGATCACCGCCGCCACGGCCGCAGCCGCAGCCGGAATAGGCAGGCCTACGAAATATTTGCGGTCCGGCCGCCCGGGGTTTTTAGGAATCGGGTTCTTCTGAATATTGAAGCGCGCCAGGCGCGCCGCTCCGCACAACAGAAACAGGAACGCCAAGAAGTAGCCGGCGTCACGCAGGTATTCAAGGATCCTGGCATCCACCGAAGGATCCACAAACTGTACGCCCCAGAAAAACGCCAGCACTGCGGGTGCGATGCCGAAACTCATCGAGTCGGCCAGCGAATCCATCTCACGCCCGAAGTCGCTCACCGTGTTGGTCAGCCGCGCGATGCGTCCGTCCAGGCCGTCCAGAAATACTGACCATCCAATCGCCACGGCGGCGTTTTGAAAGTGGTGCGGCGCAGCAGCCGCGTCGTTGGTCATCGCCATGGACGCCTGAAAAGTCTCGATCAGCGCATAGAAACCCAGAAACACGTTGCCCGCCGTGAACATCGTCGGCAAGGCGTACGCTGCCCGCCGCGGACGGCGGTCCGGCGATCGCGGATCGATCAATCGATCACGCCAGCTCTGCTTGATCATGCGGCTCCTTTAAAGCGGGCCAAGATGCCCGATCCGCCGGTCACCCGCTGACCGACTTTTACCAGAACTTCCCATTCCGGCCCCAAGATCACATCCATGCGCGAGCCGAATTTCATCAAGCCAATACGCTGGCCGGCCTCCACCACACTTCCCGCCTGCACGTAGCACAGGAGCCGGCGCGCGATCAGGCCGGCGATCTGCTTAAATACAACGCGCGTCGGATGCCCGTCGATTACGGCATCTACGGTAATCACGTTCTGCTCGTTCGCCGCGCTCGCGTCTTCCTTGCTCGCCACTAGAAACTGACCCTTCTTATAGGTCACGCACGCGACTTTTCCGCCGATCGGCGTGCGGTTCACATGCACGTCGAAGACATTAAGAAAGATGCTGATGCGATGACCGCCCGCGTCGTCCGTTTTCACGGCCAGGACTCTTCCATCGGCGGGCGACACCGCGTACGGACCCGCTGGAACCTCGCGATCCGGGTCGCGAAAAAAGTTCAAACAGAACGCTGCCAGCAGGTAGAACGGAATAGCGAATGGCCAGCTCAACAGCCACGTCACCACGACCCCTGCTGCGCACAATCCCAGCGCGTAGTAAATGCCGTAGGAAACCATTTCCGCCTACCATTGTCGCATTCCGGCCCCGCTGGGTTCTATATAATGATGGAGCCAAGAATGCGGCGCACCCTAAAAACCCTTTTGGCGATGCTGTTTGCCGGCCTGATTCCAGCCGCGACGGCCAGCGATGCCATGTCGGCGGCGCAGCAAACCGGTCTGGTGACGAAGTATTGCGCGGTGTGCCATACGGATGCGCATATGAACGGCGGCCTCTCGCTGGAACATTTTGACGCCGCGCATCCCGATCCGGGTGTGGCGGCGATGCTGGTGAGCAAGATCACCAACGGACTCTCGCCCAAGCAAGTTGCCGCGATGGAGCACAATCCCAGCGGCGCGGCGACGATCGCCACCAAGATGAAAGTCGGGGCAATGGCCGCGGCTGGCCTACCCGTTCCCGACCGTGCAACGCAAGACGCATTGGTCAGCGCGCTAACAGCGGACGCCGCCGGTTACAGTCAGTGGAGTGTGAGCCTCCAGGCGCCACTACTCACCGCGAGCATCGTGCGGGAATTGCCTTCCCCGAAAAGCGCAGGCGACACCGATCTCTACCGGCTGGCCGTTACCTGTAACGCCGATACCCACGAAGCCAAAATGGTGCTCGCATGGGCGCCGGCAGCCTCGCCCAAGGGACAAACAACGTCTGCGACCGTCGACGGACAACCGCCGTTTACGTTCCAGGTCGATGGAAGCGAAAAGATGTTCCCAGGAACCTTGGGAACCATGGGAACTGGCGCCACGATCTTGTCCGCCGCTCAGTTGCCCGCTCGGACGCTCACCATTACGAATCTCTTTCCGGATGAGACGGTGGTGTTCTCTTTCAGCGACCTCACCGCGGCGGCGCGACAGCAGTTGTCGGCGTGCTTCCCTTCAGCTTCTTCAAAACCTCGTCCGGAATCAGCACTCGTGTCGGGACCTGCCGCAAGTTTGCAGTAAAATTCCGTTCGTCCCCCGCTGTTCGCACCCAAATCGTTTGCGAAGGACCCTTGGCAAACTGCACTTCCACTGGTGTGTCCAACGCAAAGTCGTCGCTGGCGCCAGATTGCCCCACCGTTCCCGAAAGCTTTACCGCCGGCGCTACTCCTTTGACGGTGTAACGCAGCTTCAGCGCCGGAATCCCAGTCGAATACACCCAGTTTTCGAAGAACGTGTCGATCACTTCCGGCGCCATGCCCTTCGGCCGCAACTCGCGCGCCAACGCCTCAAAATCGGCCGTTGTAACCGATTTGAACTCGTAGCGCCTTCGCAATTCAGCTAGCAGTTTGAAGAACGCGTCATCGCCCAGGCGCCGCCGCAGCATGTGCAAGATCCAGGTGCCCTTGCCGTAACTGATCACCCTCCAGGCGCCGCTATTCGGCCACCCGGGTAGGCGCTCTCCCCATATGATTGGACCGGCCGATTCAAACACCGCTCCCTCCGCGTCCTTGCTCAATAATTCGGTGCGGTAAGAATCCAGCACGCTGGCCATTTCCTTCACGCCCTTCTTTTTCTCCAGCCACAGCAAGGAAGAATAATTCGCCAGTGCTTCCAGCAGCCATTCATCCTCGATCCGCCGCGATTCAATAATGCTGCCCCACCACTGATGCGCCACTTCATGCGGCACCATCAGGTCCGAGAAAAAGACTTGTTCGCGAGCGCTGCGCAGAGCCGCGGGCCGCGCCAGCGGATCGATATACGCAAACGTGGATAGGTACACCAGCCCCGGAAACCCCTGCCCGAACGTGCCGGGGATCGGCGCCACCGTCAGCGTCTTCATCACCGGAGGTCCGAACAGGCTGCTAAAGAACTCGAGTGACGCCGAGACATCGCTCGCTACGTTTCGCAGTCTCGCCAGAGGATCCGGCCGGAATCACCACCGGAAGTGGCGTGTCCGGGGAACGCGCGCCACGAGAACGAAGCGAGCCGGGGGCGGCAGCGCCGGCGTCGGGAGTCGAAAACATGACCGGTGGACGCAAGGCTTGTTCCAGGTTCCGGTTTCCATACACCTCATAGTTGACGCCCGCGGCCGTGCCCGTCACTTTTTCATAGACGCCCAGATTGAACCCGGCGGCGGCAACGGCCACCGTCATGTTGCGCCGGGTGATCCGCCAGTCCCCGTCGATGCGGTCTTCCAGTGGATCGCCGCCCGCCACTAAAGTCAGGCGCTTGGGGTAACGGAAACTGAGATCGAATGTGGCGAACTGCCCTGCGGTATGCGGATACCAGGAACCGCGCGCGCTGACGAAATAGACTCCGTCTCCGCGGGTGGCGATCACATTGCCCTGATGCTCGAATTCGAATTCATGCTCGCTGTTGGCGGGCAGGTCCGCCGGTGCTACCGCTAGAAACTCGAACTCTTCCCCATTGCCGGTAATGCGGCCGCGCTGCGACTCGTCGCGCATCAACTCGGCCGGCATGCCGTCGATCCGCACCGCGTTCACCTGCATGGCGCGCGCCATTTCGAAGGGAAACACGCGCACGGCATCGCGCCCCGTCCGCAAAGTGACGCGCGTGACCGCCTTTACCGACAAGTCGCTGGCGATTTCCGTGGCGATCCGATAGTGCGATAGCTTGAATTCCTGTAGCGGAGTGGTACCCGTCGCGTTGGAATTCTCGCGCGCAAACTGCCGGGGAATGAAATCCGTCCACACGTTGAAGTCATCATGCCCCTCGCGTTCGATATGCTGACGCACCATCATCCGGTGTCCCGCCCGGGCATCAGAGAGAATATCGAAATTCCCCAGAGTCTTGCCGCTCACCGCGAAAAACGCCATCCCGGTTTCGCTGCTTCGCGAAGACCATAAGTCTTCCACCAGCCGCATCTGCATTGGCCCGGAAATGTTGCTGACCACCGGCCCCCATTGCTCCGCCAGCACCGTCCCCATTTCGGGAGCCTTCTTCGCGCTCGCTTCGTGTTCCAGGCTCTGCAGCAAGCGCCCCACCGAACCCTCCGTCGAAACCATGAGCACGGCGCGGAAATGCTCATCCAAATTAGGCGACTGCGTGAAACCGGCCAGCGATTCGCGCTCGCTGCGCGTCGGTGGAATAACAATCGCCTCGCCATCGCCGCCTTCCACATCGGTGGTGAACACCGCCGACAGCCTCTGCCCCAGCACTGGCTTCGAAAAGATCAGATAGCCGTCGTTTAAATACAGCTTGATGTCGTCCTTGACAAAGCTCAGATCGCGGACGCGATAACATTCAGCGGGGTCGAGCCCCGTTTCACGAATGGCTCGCGCCAGGTCCGCAGCCGACCCGCCAGGAGAACCCGGGTTAGACTGGAAACCATTGGCGACGCCAAATACGAGAAGGAGTAACGCGACGCGAGACACGCAACTCCTAGTTTACTTTGAGGGCCGCTGCTTGCAAGCAGGCGCCGCGAATCCAACCCGCGAAGGTCTGCGCTGGCCGAGGCCATTATTTTCGGATTTTCGGACTCCGCATGATATATTGGGGGTCCCGGGGCCCGTAGCTCAGTTGGTTAGAGCGCCTGCTTGACACGCAGGAGGTCACAGATTCGAGTTCTGTCGGGCCCACCACTTTTAACGTGCGACTTCTGCTCAAGTTCAGCCTAATCTTCACGTTGGTTTTTGGAATCGGGATTTCTGTCGCCGGGTGGTTCACTTACCGCCGCCTGCAAGACGACGCCCGAACTGAAGTGCGCGACCAAGCGCGCCTCATGATGGAAGCGATGAGCAGCGTCCGCAACTACACCAACGTGCAGTTGAAGCCGCTGCTGACACCGCTCGAGGATCGCGATAAGATTTTCCTCCCGCAAACCGTTCCCGCCTTCGCTGCCACCGAGAACTTTGGCTACCTGCGCGCCCGTTTTCCCGATTACTCGTACAAGGAAGCTTCGCTCAATCCCACTAATCTTCGTGACCGTGCAGTCGATTGGGAGGCCGACGTCATCGCGTCCTTCCGTAACTCGCCCGGTTTGCGGCAACTCACCGGAGAGCGCGAATCGGCCACTGGTCCCTCGCTCTTTTTCGCGCAGCCGATCCGCGCTGGAGCACCCTGTTTGGTTTGCCACAGCCAGCCCACTGAGGCCCCGGCCGCAATGCTCGCGATCTACGGCCCGTCGAACGGATTTGGCTGGAAATTGAACGAGGTCGTCGCCGCGCAGATCATTTCCGTGCCCATGTCGGTGCCCCTAGGAGCCGCCCGGAATGCGTTCCGTGAATTGCTGGTAAGTTTAATCGGCATCTTTCTGATGAGCCTGCTGGTGTTGAATCTGACCCTCTATTTCACCATCGCGCGCCCCGTGGGACGGCTCTCGCACATGGCTGATCAGATCAGCCTGGGGCGCCAGGATGTCGCCGAACTACCCGTGACCGGCCGCGATGAGATCGCGCAGCTTGCCGGATCTTTCAACCGCATGCGCCGCAGCCTGGCAGCGGCGATGAAGATGCTTGGCGATCAGGACAACTAGGCCCGCATCCCTTTGAGGAATTCCTGGCGGCTGCGGTCGTCCGGAATCTCGGCGGCGAGCGCGTCACGCAACTCTTCGAAAGACCGTACGCGCTTGGCCGTCTGTTTCACCATTACGCCGGCCATCGGCCCCAGGTACTCGGCCAGTGCTTTGCGCGCCCGTTCCAGTTCTTCCGCGGTTAGGCGGACCGTTTCGCGCGAGGGCGACGTCGGAGCCACCGCCGGCTTGAGCCCGGAGCCCAATCCAAAAGAACTCAAGAACGTGGCTCGTTCCGCGGGATCCGGAATCTGTTCTGCGAGCTGCGCACACAACGCGGAAACCGTCGAATGCTGGCGAGCCGCCTTCGCGACCAGGTTCCTGGCGATCGGGCCAATCGCAGTCGCAAGCCGCGCTTCCACTTGCGCCAGCTCTGCGCTTTGAATAAGAGAAGCGCCGCTTTTTAAAGCCACCGTCGCCGTCAGCGGAAGGTCCGCGCCAAACAGCGCATCGCGCAGCGCACTCTGGAATGCCTCCGCGGATGCAAAGCGATCTTCTGGTGCCTTTGCGAGCGCCTTCATCACAACCTTTGAAATCTCTCGCGACAGTCCCGGGACCAACTCCGCGGGCGTCGGCGGCATATTCGTCACGTGAGCATGCATTACCGAATACGCACTCGTGCCCTCCACAGGCAGACGCCCCGTGAGCATCTCATACAGCGTTACGCCGAGTGAATACAGGTCCGAGCGTTCGTCTACGCTGTTCGAGCGAATTTGTTCCGGCGACATGTAGTGCAAGGATCCCACCGCCATGCTCGCCTGCGTGATGCGGTCTTCGGTCGCGGACCGCGCGATTCCGAAGTCGGTCAGCTTAGTGAGGCCGCTCGAAGTCACCATGATGTTAGCGGGTTTGATGTCGCGGTGAATCACGCCGTGTTTGTGGGCGTAAGCCAGTGCTCCCAGGATGTCATCGGTAATTCCGAACGCAGTTTCAAAAGGCAGCGGACCTTGCTTCAACCTCGCATTCACGCTCCAGCCGTCGATCAGCTCCAGGATCATCAACACCTGATCGCCGGAACGTACCGCCGTACGCAGTTCCGCGATATTAGGGTGGCGCAGGCTCGCCTGCACGCGAATTTCCCGCAAGAAGCGCTCCGCCGCCTGCGATTCGCTGTCCGCGCCCGGGAGCACGACTTTCATCGCCTCCTCGCGCTGCGAAAGCAAGTTGCGCACACGATACACCGCGCCCATTCCGCCTTGACCGAGCACGGCTAGGATTTGGTAATCGCCTATGATGTCGCCCGCGGCCAGCATCCTTCTATTATTGTCCGCCCTTGGAAATCCCTTTGAGCGTCAGTTTTTGCAGCCCCCGGTTGGTGAGCGCGACATACAGGTTGCCTTTCGAATCGGTCTGCATCTGATGGCCGCCGCCGATCACGCCTCCGCCATGAATAGTGGTGATGATTTCCATGGTCTTGCGGTTGACCACAACGATATCGGTACCGCCCCCCACGTACAGAAACTGCTGATCCGGGTCGGGCGAAAGCGCCAGATCGCGAGCGAACGGTTCCGAGCCCCGCACCAACTGGTGGATGAACTTACCGTCGAGCGTGAAGGTCTGCACGCGCCGGTTCTCGCGGTCGGCCACATACACGATACCGTCGTTCGACACGCGAATCGCATGGACGATGCTGAACTGATCGGGCCCCGGGCCGTCGGGAACGCTGTTCAAACTGGGCGGCGGGCATTGGTCTTTATCCACCGGCTGATTGCCGAACGCGCCCCACATACGCTTGAAAGCACCGCTGTCAGCATCCATGACGATGACGCGATGGTTGCCGTAACCGTCGGCGACAAATACTTCGTTGGTCTTCGCGTATACCACCGCATCGGCCGGTTGATGGAAATTCTTGGTGTCAGCGTTGCCCTTGCTCTGTGTGCTGTGCCCGATCTGCTTGACGAACTTGCCGTCTTGAGTAAACTTCAAAAGCTGATCGTCGCCGCGCGGCTGCAGCCCGGGCAGCGCACGCGCCGGACAATTGTTGCCGCCGATCCACACGTAGCCTTTGTAATCGATGTGAATGCCGTGCTCGCGCTCTGGCCACTCGTAGCCTTTGCCCGCGCCGCCCCAGCCTTTGACGAAATTGCCAGCTCGATCGAACACCATCACTGGCGGCGCTGCCATGGACGCTTGATCGGCTGGCACCGTGCGCGGACGATGCAGCACCCACACGTCGTCCTGCGCGTCCACAGCGATGCTCGATGCATCGCCCAACTTCCATTTCGCTGGAACCTTGGGCCACGCTGGATCTACCTCGAACACCGGCACCGCCGCCGCACCGGCAAACCCCATGAAAGCGGCCGTCAGAATCGCGCCTCGGAGAATGTTGGACGTCATAGTTCAACCCCCTTTTGAGAGTCCCCATTCTACGTCATCCGCTGGCGTCCAAGCTCAGGGATAATGAGGGCAGGTGGCCTCCTCTCCAAACATCTATATCGCCGATGTGGGTTTCGCCACGCGTTTCTGGAGCCGCCTGTGCGCCGCCTTCCAGGTCACCTATGAAGTGAACTCCTTTGCGATCGCCAAGGGCGCGGCGTATTCCTCGCTGCTGGCGTTCTTTCCGGTCATCACCACCATCGCCGCCGTGCTGGTGCAAGCCAACGCCGACGCGGTGGCGCGTACCATTGCCCGCCTGCTCTACGACGTCATTCCGCCGGGCACCGAAGATGTAGTGCGCACGCTGTTCACCGTCCGCGGCACCCGTCCCACCACGCTGTTGGTGGGTGCGGTCGTGCTTGCGGTGTGGGCCAGTTCCGGCGTGATGATGAGCTTGCAGGAAGGTTTCCAGGCCATCTATCAAATCCCCAGCGGCCGAACCTTCGTCAAGGAACGCGCGGTTGCGATGTGGCTGGTGCTGACCGCCGCGATTCCCCTGCTAGGCGCTTCCGCCCTCATCGTGTTCGGCAATCGCACCCGCCGCTGGCTGATTTACTGGTTGGGATTGACGCGCGGCGATGACGATCTGCGCGGCTGGGTCAATCTCGCCGGACAGGCGTTAAGTTTCGGGATAGCCATAGTGGCCATTGTGGTCATCATGGCGCTGGTTTACTACTTCGGTCCTAACCGCAAGCAAAGCTTCCGCGGGGTTTTCCCAGGTGCGATTTTGGCCACGGTTCTGTGGTTGCTCTCCACCTTGGCCGTAGGCTGGTATCTGCGTGACATCGCTAACTACAACGTGCTCTACGGCGGTGTCGGCGCGGGGCTCGCCTTGCTGGTATGGAGCTACGTCCTCTCCGTCATCACTCTGTTCGGCTGCGCGTACAACGCTGTATACGAACGGCGCTAGCATGAAGGCAATGCCCCTTCCTCTCTCTCCTGAAGAGCTGCACCGTCTCGACGCACACTGGCGCGCGGCGAATTATTTGTCGGTCGGACAAATCTATCTCTACGCCAACCCCCTACTGACCGAGCCGCTAAGCATCGAACACATCAAACCCCGCCTGCTGGGGCATTGGGGCACCACTCCCGGCTTGAACTTTATCTACACTCACGCCAACCGCCTGATCCAGAAATACGATCTGAACATGATCTACATCTGCGGCCCGGGCCACGGCGGTCCGGGCATGGTGGCCAACACCTGGCTCGAAGGCAGCTACACCGAGCGCTTCCCCAACATCACGCGCGACGCCGAAGGGATGCAGCGCCTGTTCAAGCAGTTTTCCTTTCCCGGAGGCATCCCCAGTCACGCTGCTCCGGAAACGCCAGGCTCCATTCATGAGGGCGGGGAACTGGGCTATTCGCTGCTCCACGCCCACGGCGCCGTGTTCGACAATCCGGATCTTCTCGCTCTCTGCGTCATCGGCGATGGCGAAGCCGAGACTGGAGCGCTCGCGGCCAGTTGGCACTCCAATAAATTTCTCGATCCGGTAGGCGACGGCGCAGTGATTCCGATCCTGCATCTCAACGGCTATAAGATTGCCGGACCCACCGTGCTGGCCCGCATTCCGCGTGAGGAGCTTACGCAGTTGCTCGAAGGCTGTGGCTATCGGCCCTATTACGTCGAAGGCCACGAACCCGAGCCCATGCATCAAGCCATGGCGTCCACCCTAGAAACCGTGATTCTCGAAATCCGAGCTATCCAGGAGGACGCGCGCGCGAACGGCTTTCGCAAGCGCCCTACTTGGCCCATGATCGTCATGATCTCACCCAAGGGCTGGACCGGTCCGAAAGTCGTCGACGGCGTCCAGATCGAAGGCACCTTCCGCGCGCATCAAGTTCCACTCGAACAGTTAGCCGAAAAACCCGCCCACATCAAGATCCTCGAAGATTGGATGAAGAGCTACCGGCCCGAGGAACTATTCGACGACATCGGCAGCCCGGTTCCAGAAGTCAGGGCAGCAGCGCCCGATGGCTTACGCCGCATGGGCATGAATCCCCACGCCAATGGCGGCTTGCTGCTCAAAGACCTGCAACTCCCTGACTTTCGCGAGTACGCCGTGACCGTTTCGCAGCCCGGCGCCACCACATCAGAAGCCACCCGAGTCCTCGGCAACATGCTGCGCGATGTAATGAAGTCCAACGCTGGCTCTAAGAACTTCCGCGTATTCGGACCCGACGAAACGGCCTCGAACCGCCTCAACGCGCTGTTCGAAGTCACCAATCGCACCTCCACAGCCGCGGTTTTCCCCACCGACGATCACGTCGCGCCCGACGGCCGCGTAATGGAGGTCCTCAGCGAACATTTGTGCGAGGGTTGGCTCGAAGGCTACCTGCTCACCGGGCGTCACGGATTCTTCTCTTGCTACGAAGCCTTCGTTCACATCATCGACTCGATGTTCAACCAGCACGCCAAGTGGCTGAAGGTGACACTCGGCATCCCTTGGCGCGCGCCCATCGCGTCGCTGAACTACTTGCTCACGTCCCACGTCTGGCGTCAGGATCACAACGGTTTCAGCCACCAGGACCCCGGCTTCATCGATCACGTCGTGAACAAGAAAGCCGACGTAGTGCGCGTCTACCTCCCGCCCGACGCCAATACCCTGTTGTCGGTAGCGGACCATTGCCTGCGCAGCCGCAGCTACGTGAACGTGGTCGTGATCGGTAAGCAGCCCGCGCCGCAGTGGTTGGATATGGACGCCGCCATCGCGCACTGCACCGATGGCATGGGTATCTGGCAGTGGGCCAGCAACGATCAAGGTGGCGAACCCGATGTAGTGATGGCCTGCTGCGGCGACGTCCCGACACTTGAAACCCTGGCCGCCGTCGACTTCCTGCGAAAGAACTTGCCCGACCTGAAAATTCGTGTAGTCAACGTTGTGGATCTGATGGCCCTGCAGCCCGCCAGCGAACACCCGCACGGATTTACTGACGACGCCTTCGATGCCATCTTCACCAAGGACAAGCCGACCATCTTCGCGTTCCACGGCTATCCCTGGCTGATTCATCGCCTGACCTACCGCCGCCACAACCATGACAACCTGCATGTGCGCGGCTACAAGGAAGAAGGCACCACCACTACCCCGTTCGACATGACGGTGGTGAATGACCTCGACCGCTTCCATCTCGCTGGCGACGTGATCGCGCGTGTGCCCGGCCTCGACAGCAAGGCAGCCCACATCAAGCTGAAGCTGCGCGAACACCTGATCGAGCACAAACTGTATATCGCTCGCTATGGCATCGACATGCCGGAGATCCGCAACTGGCAGTGGCCGTCCGCATGAAGATCCTGGTCGTGAACGGCGGCTCCAGCAGCTTGAAGTGCTGGTATGACGATCTCCGCGAGGACACTCTCGACACCGCTCCTCCGCAACCGCTATGGAGCATGCATATTGACTGGAACGAAAAGACCGATATCGGACCGTTATTCGAGTCGGTGCTGAAGGCGCTGCCCGGAGAAGTCGATGTAGTAGGCCACCGCATCGTTCACGGCGGGCGCTTTCGCTCTAGCGCCGTCCTGACGCCGGAGGTCCTCGCCGCGATCGCCGAAGAAACCGCCATCGCTCCGGCCCACAATCGCATGGCTCTCAAGGCCGTCGGTTTCTTGCAAAAACACTTCGGACCAAAGATGACGCAGATCGCGGTATTCGACACGGCGTTCCACGCAACGCTCGCGCCCGAAGCCTACATCTACGCCGGCCCCTACTCGTGGTTCGAAGCCGGCATTCGCAAATACGGATTCCACGGCATCAGCCACGGCTACGCCTCCCGCCGCGCCGCGCAGTTGCTAGGCCGCGACCCATCCAGCCTGCGTATCGTCACTTGTCACTTGGGCAGCGGAGCCTCGCTAGCCGCCGTGCGCGCGGGAAAAAGCATCGACACCACCATGGGCTTCACGCCGCTCGACGGCCTGATGATGGGTTCACGTAGCGGCTCCGTCGATCCCGGCATTCTGGTTTACCTTCTGCGAGAGCACAGCTATACCGCTGATCAGCTCGATGATATTTTGTACAAACAATCTGGGCTGTTCGGCGTCTCCGGCATCTCCGCCGACATGCGCGAGATTCTAGCGGCGATCGACCGTGGCGACCCGCGCGCCCGTTTGGCGTTCGATATCTACGCCCACCGGCTGCTGCGCGAAATCGGCTCCATGCTCACGCTGCTGGGCGGAGCCGATGTGCTGGTGTTCACCGGCGGTGTAGGCGAGAATTGCGCTCCCCTGCGCGAGAAGGTCACACAACAACTCGGATTTCTTCCTGATCTGCAAGTGCTAGTGATCCACGCCGAAGAAGAGTGGGAAATCGCGCGCCAATGTTTCGAGCTGATGCAGCCAGCGGCTACTTCGGTACCGTAAGCGACTGCTCGCCGTCGATGTAGCCGATATACTGCGAACCTTGCGCGGCGGCAATATCCTTCGATCCCGTCTTTTGCCCATTATCAGCAGGCCGCTGCGTGACGCCGTCGGCTTTGCGCGCCGCCAGGGCACGGACGCTGAGAGAATGTCCGCCCACGCCGTCTGCCCGTGTCAGCTTAAAACTGAGCTTGGACCCGCCGATTCCGAACACACCCTTTTTCTTGCCGGTGTCCGAAACCTCGCCTTGCACAGTCGCTCCCTTGGCCATCACGGTGACCCCGTTCACCTTGAAATCCTCGGTGGTCGTGAAGCGCAGCGGCCGTCCCATTTCGGCGTCTGCCGGAATGTCGGCGGCCAGCGTAATGCGGAACGGCATCGCGTCCGGCACCATCACGCTGACGGTCTGCGGCGTGACGGCCACGGGCGCGGGAGCCGGCGTGGGGGTTAAAGTGGCGGCGGGATTAGTGGCAATCGGCACGGGAGTCGGAGTCACCACCGGCGTCGGCGCCGGAGTGGCCGCCGCAGTCTGCGCCGGTTGTGAATTCTGCTTAGCGTTCTGCGGAGCGTTTCCCTTAGCCGGCGCCGGCGCCGGCGGCGGCAGCGGCTGGCGCTTCGGGTTCCGCAACTGCTCGATGATCAATGGCGAGACGCCGCCCTTGCTCAGACGAATCACTTCCGTCGTCGACAAGTCGAAGTTGGTCTTGTCTGCCGAACGAATCTGGCTCAGGATCAGATCCGTCGGCACCTTCTCCTTCACCATCTCTAGGACGTTGTCATTGGTGAGGGCCGTATCCGGAGGCGGCGGCGGAGGAGGCGTTGGTTCGGGCGCGGCCACGGGAGCCGGTGGCGGCGTTTGAGCGGCCAGTTCAGCGGCCGCTTGGGCCGCGGCGCGCTTCTTCATCATGAAGAACGTCCCACCGCCCGCCGCTGCTAAAACCACTAGCGCGGCGGCGATCCCGATTAGGGCCTTGGAATTCGAAGAAGACGCACCCCCCGGACCTGCCACGGCGGCAGCCTTGACCGATGGCGGAGGCATGCTCGGCGGCGCAATCCCCGCCGTCAGACGCGTAGTGTAGAGCGACCCTGAATCCGACTCGCGCTTCAACGCCGAAAGCGCGCCTTGCACGTCCTTCATACTCTGCCAGCGATCGTCCGGATTCTTGCGCAAGCAACGCTGGATCACCGTCTCGAGCTGCGGCGGCACGTCCGGCGCCACCGTCGACATGGGCTTGGCTTCGTCGCGCAAGATTGCCGAAAGTGTCGAAAGACTGGATTCGCCCTCGAACGCGCGCACGCCCGTTGCCATCTCATACAGCACCGCGCCGAACGAGAAGATATCCGACCGCGTGTCCACTTTCTTGCCCTGCGCCTGTTCCGGCGACATGTAGCTGACGGTGCCGAGAATGGATCCCTCCACCGTCATAGGCGCCACGTTGGCAATGGTGCGTGTGCGATCGTCGCCGGTGTCGGGCACCGGCCCGCGGTCGGTGAGCTTAGCCAAGCCGAAGTCCAGGATCTTCACCAGTCCGCTCTCCGTCACCATCGCATTCGCTGGTTTCAAATCACGATGCACGATGCCGGCGGCGTGAGCTGTGCTCAGCGCGTCCGCCATCTGCAGAGCGTACTTGATCAGCAAAGGAACGCGCAGCCCGCCTTTGGGGATCAGGTCGTTCAGGGTCTTGCCCTGCACGTACTCCATCACCATGAACTCAGTGTCACCCTCGGAGATTACGTCGTGGATGGTGATGATGCTGGGATGGTTCAAGCCGGATGCGGACTGCGCTTCCTGTAGAAAACGGCGGCGCCGGTCGGGATCTCCGGATTTCGCGCTGGGCAGTACTTTGATCGCAACCGTCCGGTTCAATCGCGTGTCCAGGGCTTTGTAGATTTCGCCCATGCCACCCGCGCCCAATTTTTCGAGCAACTGATACTGTTGAATCTGCCGCCCTACCATGCCACTCTCCCCCGGGAAGACTCTAGTTTGCCACACTTGTGAGGCGGTAGGGAGGGGTCTCTATCAAAACTCCGGGGGAGTCACTGCCATAACCCGATCATCAGTGAGCTTCACACTGCCCGTGAGGACGCCGCCCCCCGCATCCCCTGAGTAGTTTAAAGTCTGATAATCGATAACGGCGTCCACCGATGTTGGTTTACCTAGAATCGCTTCCACCTGCTCGCGCGACATGCCCTCTTGGACCCGCGCCCAAGCCAGCGGATTTTGCCAAGGTGCCAGCAGCGGCTTGGGGGCAACTTTCACCTTTCCCTCAACCACCGTGACGCCCTCCGCCCGCTGTATCGTGCGCAAGGCTCTCTCGAGCTCCGCGATGCGCCTGTCCTGATCGCGAACCGTCCGCTTGAGGAGTGCGATTTCCGACAGCGCGTCCTCCAACCGGCGGTCTCTGTTTGGGGGCGGGGTCTGCGCCGGCGTGCTCTGACTAAAAATTAAGGGCGCGATGAGCACCATCAGTCCGAGCACGCCTGCCGCAGTAATTCGCTGCATCTAGTGAAAAATACCCAGCAGGTAAGCGATCAGCAGAATCAGCAGGATCGTTCCCAAGCCGACGCCCGCGCCGCCGCCGGCGCCCCAGCGCGAGTGGCCGTAGTAGCCGAACCCGCCCCCGAAAAGCAGTATCAACACGATCAGTAATATGAGCATGGTCTTTTCCCGTGGGCGTTACTTCTCGAGCACTTTCTCTATCTGCCCAACTTTTTTCTGCACCTTGCCGCCGATCTTCTCGGCCTGGCCTTCCGCCTCGAGGTTCGGATTCTTGGTTATCTGTCCGGCCTTTTCCTTGATCTTGCCTTTTGCTTCGTGGAGCGCGCCTTCGAGCTGATCTTTGGAACTCGGTTTCATTTTGTTTCTCCTTGTGTTTGAATTAATTCGTAGTGAAATCGCCCGCCAAATGGTCGATTCCATCATTGGCGTAATAGCGGGCCGCTAAAGGACCCTCGGCTTCGAGCACCCTCCAAGCCTCGTGCTTGGTCTTCTCAAGTGGACAATGGACCGCCACGAAGGCCGCCCCTTGCGCGGCCAGCTGAAGATCGCTATCGTGCGATGCCTGCTCGGTAGCGAAAAAACGGGAGACCGCCTGCATCAAAAAGCTTCCCGGCCCCGTCTCCTCCTTCGTCAGTTGAAGTACGTCCTCGCCTGCCACCGCAATCGCTTCGTCCGCGAAGCCGGCCAGCCGCAATTTCGCCACTGCCTGCTGCGCCGTCTTAAAATGCCGGAATACCGCAATCAAATAGTGCTTCGGATAGAACACCCCGAGTTGCGTGTCGGACTCCTTGAAAAATTCCTTCAGGGTGCTCATAAGCTCAAATGTGCCGCGGACCACGCCGGCTCCGGCCCCATCAGCAACATCTCCTTGCAGGTGCGCAGAAGTTCTTCCTTGCGAAACGGTTTCGCCAGGAATCCGGATTTCTGCTGTTCCATCTCCGTGCGTAAAACCGGATCCGGGCAGTTCCCGGAAATATACAGCACCGGTAATGTAGCGTTGATAGCCGAGCACTCGCGCCCCAGTTCCAAGCCGTTCATCCCAGGCATGTTGTAATCCGTGATCAACAGATCTACCGGAGGGCTCGATCTCCGGAAGATCGCCAAGGCCTCCGCCCCGCCGCTGGCCGAAAGCACGTCGTAACCGCCGTTCTCCAGGATTCTATAGAGAACCTTGCGCAGCGATAAATCGTCGTCCACGATCAGAATCCGCAGCCTCCCTTCTGAGTTTTGGTGCGCGTAACGCGATGGTTCCATCTGCCGTCTCCTGCCTCTTAAAAATGACCAAATAGGGTCACTTGACTGTTCTCGTCGCTAAGCCTTCTTCGTCTCGCCGCTGGTTTTCTCGGGACGAAGCTTCTCGCTCAAGTTGTCGAGAATCTTCTTCATATCGTCGGCGTGCTCTTCTTCCTTAGCCATGATGGTTTCAATCATCCGGCGAGTCGTCGGATCGTCGTTACCCAGATAGCGGATGATTTCGCTGTACGATTCGACCGCGATCCGCTCCGCCACCAGGTCTTCCCTGACCATATCCAGCAAGGTCTTACCCTCGGCGTATTCTGAATGACTACGGCCCGCCATCCCTTCCGGATTGAAGTTGGGTTCGCCACCCAATTGCGTGATACGTTCGGCCGCCAGATCGGCGTGGCCCTGCTCCTCTTTCGCGTGTTCCAAAAACTCCTCGGCGACCGCCTGCGCGTGGATGCCGGTGGCCATATAATAGTGCCGTTTGTAGCGCAGAACGCAGACGATCTCGGTCGCCAGGACTTCGTTCAGAATGCGGATAACCGTCTCCCGGTCAGCGGTATATGCACTCGTGACTGCGCCTTCCTCCATGTGCTGGCGCGCGCGCCGCCGCAACTCCTGAATGTCGGAGACAAAGGGCTGATGGGTTTCCTTGACTGGCGTTTGACTCACGTATAAGCCATTGCACGAATGGGGCCATCGCCAATTGCGTTCGATGCCGGTTCCCTCCGGTGTACACTTTGAAGATTGGAGGTTCGTATATGAAAGCCTTGCGCTGGCTGGGGATTGTCGTAGCCCTCCTTCTGGTGATCGTTCTCGCGATCCCCTTCCTGATCAACGTGAACCAATTCCGGCCGCGCCTGGAAGCTGCACTCACGCAAGCTCTCGGCCGTGAAGTGAAGTTGGGCGATCTGAAGCTCTCCATATTGTCGGGAAACGTCGAAGCTTCTGACCTCGACATCGCCGACGACGCCGCCTACAGTAAGACGCCGTTCGTTCGCGCCAAGTCATTGAAGGTGGGCGTCGAACTCGAACCCCTGATCTTTGCGAAGAAACTGAATGTAACCGGCATCGAGATACAGGAACCCGAAATCGCCCTGGTTCAATCCGATGCCGGTGTGTGGAATTTCGCAAGTTTGGGCACTAAGACCCAAACGAGTCCACCCCCCGCTGTCCCAGCCCCCACGTCGTCATCTGCATCCATGCAAGATTTGACCGTCCAGCTAGTAAAGATTACCAACGGGCGCCTGTCGGTAAAGACCGCGGGCGAGGCGCAGCTCAAGGTCCTCGAGAAGGTAAACATCGAGATAAAAGACTTTGCGGCCAACGCCTCCTTCCCCGTCTCGCTATCGGCGGACATTCAAGGCGGCGGCGACGTGAAAATGGACGGCAAGGCCGGTCCCGTCGACACTAACGACGCCTCCGAAATGCCCTTCGACGTCACCATCAAGCTGAGCAAACTTGACATCGCCAAAACCGGCTTCGTGCGGCCGTCCACCGGATTTGAAGGACTGGTCTCCATCGACGGCAACGTTTCCTCCAGCGGGCACATTTTGCAATTGAAGGGCTCGATTCAAGCCGAGCATCTGAAGCTGGCCAAAGCCGGCAAACCGGCGACCAAAACCGTGGGCTTCGACTTTGCCTTGAACAATGATCTGCGCCAGCGCTCAGGCACGCTCACGCGCGGCGATGTGCACATCGGCAAAGCGTCCGCCGAACTCACCGGCACCTACGTCATTAAGAACAACAACACCGTCTTGCACGTGAAGCTGTCCGCTCCCGCGATGCAGGTGGAGGAACTGGCCGCCATGCTGCCTGCGCTGGATGTTGTCCTGCCGTTAGGTTCGTCGCTCGAAGGCGGTACCGCCGCCGCCCACGTCACCGTCGATGGCGAGACCGACAAGCTGATATCGGACGGCTCCGTCGCCATTCAAAAGACCCGTCTCGCGCACTTCGACCTGGGTAGCAAAATGAACACAGTGGCTAAGCTGACCGGCATCAAGATCAGCCCCGATACCGATTTCGACAACGTCAGCGCCAGCGTTCACTCAGACCTGAGCGGCGTGAAGGTGGAGAAGATTTCCGTCATCGCCCCGGCCATCGGCGAATTGAGCGGAGCCGGTGCGGTCAGCCCCGCCAACGCTCTGGATTTCAAGATGCGCGCCAATCTCCACACCGGCGGCGTCTTGAATATCGTGAACCCCTCCGGCAACACGTCCGTTCCTTTTTCAATCCAGGGAACCTCCGCGGAACCTAAGTTCGTGCCCGACGTCAAAGGGCTTATTGGAGGCATCGCCGAGCAGAAACTGAAGCCGCTGACCGACAGCGACATCGGCAAAGAGGCCACCGGCATTATCGACCTGTTCAAGAAAAAGAAACCGAACTAAGGGGATCATGTGAGCACTAACGTATCCGCTACGCCGCCCTCGGCCTACGACACGATCCGGACCCAGCGCACCATCCTGGGCCATCCGGCCGGCCTGTTCGTATTGTTCTTCACCGAGATGTGGGAGCGCTTCTCCTACTACGGCATGCGCGCGCTGCTGGTGCTCTACATGGTGGATTACCTGATCAAGAACGTGCGCGCCGGCAGCGTTCACGTGCTCGGTTTCCTGCCCTTGCAACGCGGCATCGAAGCCGTCTTCGGTCCCCAGAACGTGCAGCCCCTGGCGTCGCAGATTTACGGCATGTACACGGCGCTGGTCTATCTCACGCCGCTGTTCGGCGGCATGATCGCGGATCGTTTATTAGGACAGCGAAAGACCGTAGTGATCGGCGCCATCCTCATGGCCATCGGCCAGTTTTTCCTCGCCGCTGAATCGATGTTCCTGGTGGGCCTGTTCTTCCTGATCGTCGGCAACGGCTGCTTCAAACCCAACCTCGCGACGCAGGTCGGCGGACTCTATCCTCCCGGCGACCCCCGCCTCGACCGCGCTTACAGCATTTACTACATGGGCGTGAATCTCGGCGCGTTCTTCGCGCCCCTGGTCTGCGGAACTCTGGGACAAAAATTCGGCTGGTCCTATGGATTCGGCGCGGCCGGCGTGGGCATGATCTGCGGACTCTTCTTCTATCTGTGGGGCCAAAAATTTCTGGCCGAGGATCACCTGACACGCGGCAAAAAGACGCACACCGAAAAAGTCCCGCTGACATCGCGCGAATGGAAAGTCATCATCGCTTTAATGGTGCTGGTGATCCTCAATGCCCTGTTCTGGGCGGTCTACGAGCAGCAGGGCAACACCCTGCAAATTTTTGCGGACCGCAACGCTGACTGGCACGTGTTCGGCTTCGAAATGCCCTCCACTTGGTTTCAAGCCGTCAACCCGATGTTCATTTTCGCGCTGACGCCGCTGCTGATTTCTTTCTGGGGCTGGCAATCACGCGCCGGCAAGGAGCCCGGCAGCATTACCAAGATGGCCATGGGATGCGTGCTGCTGGGAATTTCGTTCCTTCCGCTCATCTATATCGCGCACGGCCTGGGCGAGACCCAGAAGATCAGTTTCTTGTGGCTGGTTGGCAGCACTTTGGTGCTCACAGTCGGCGAATTATATCTATCGCCCATCGGCCAGTCGTTGGTCGCGCAAGTCGCTCCGCCAAGCCTGGTGAGCATGCTGATGGGCATGTGGTTTCTGTCGAATTTCATCGGCAACTACTTCACCGGTTACCTGGGCACGTTCTATGAGAAGATGCCGAGAGAGACGTTCTTCGTGCTCTTGGGTGGACTAGGCTTGGCCGCGGGCCTCGCGATTTTCGCGCTTGGTAAACCGCTGCGCAGCGCCATGGGGAGGAAAGTGTGAAGGCCATCGTCATTTTGATTTTCGCCGCCATGCTGTTCGCGGAGCCTGTGAGCGATCAGGCCGCATCTAGCGGCGAGGCTTGGCTGCGGCTCATCGACAGCGGCAAATACGCGGATAGCTGGAAAGAGGCGAGTGCCTATTTCCGTTCGCGCGTTCCCGAAAAGACCTGGGTGAGCATGGTGCAGGGCGTGCGTGTCCCGCTGGGCGCGCGAACTTCGCGCAAGCTGCTGAACATCACCTTTACGAAAACCTTGCCGGGTGCTCCGGATGGCAGCTATGCGGTGATGGTGTTCCAGACTTCCTTCCAGAACAAAGCCAGCGCCGCGGAGCAGTTGACCGTAATGGCGGATGGCGATCAGTGGCGTGCCGCCGGGTACTTCATCCGCTAAGGACCTCATGTCTGACTGGAAAGAACACGGAATCCGCATCGTGCGTGCGGGCGAACTCGACACCAACACGCCG
>CAVVZG010000193.1:0-32818 GCA_963752205.1 Bryobacterales bacterium
AAGGCAATGCTGAATCTGGCTTGCTGCTCAATAAATAATACCTTACCATATTCCTGTTGAACTGAGCTGCCATAAAATCGTATAAGGGATTAGATTTTTCAGGTAAGTTTTCTTTTCCTTTCAAGTTATAATAATAAGTTTCTCTTGGGTTTTGAAGTATTACATAAGTGAGGGCAATATCAAAATAAAGAGAGCTGATTCTTCTTTTATCCTTTACTTTTTCAGCCAGCGGGATGGCTTTGAATAAATATTCAAGCGCCGTGGGGTAGTCACCTTTTCTTCCGGTGTAAGAGCCCGCCATGTTGTAACCAATTGCCAGCAATGAATCGTTGCCTAAATTCTGAGCAAGCCGAACCATTTCCAAACAAAGAGCCGTATCAATATTTTCATGGACTGCGACTTCTATCTGACCGTCAAGCTCGGAGCCCATCCGGCCGAGCGGAACCATCCCAATGCCTTCGCCGAGCTGCTGATGGACAAGGGGCTGGCCCACGAGGAGGCCTGCCTGGCCGAGTTCGAGGCTCGGGGCCTGAAGTGTCTTCCGGACGCCCGGCGAGAAGAGCGGCGAGACCTTCGCCCAGTGGGTCGGCCGTGTCGGCAATCCGATGGAGGACGGCTGGGACGTCATCTACCAGTTCCCGATGGTCCACGACGGCATGCGAGGCATCGCCGACTTCTTGGTCCGGGTGCCCGAGCCGGTCGACGGCTACTGCGACCTACGAGCCGTACGACGCCAAGCTGGCCCGGCTGGCAGGCCAAGCCCGGCCATGTCCTCCAGCTCTGCTTCTATGCCGACGCCATCGAGGCGCTCACCGGATCGGCTCCGCACAAGATGCACCTGTGGCTGGGATCCGGGGAGGTCGAGTCGCTCGAGGTCGAGCAGTTCGGCGCCTACTGGAGACGGCTCCGCCGCCGACTGGCCGACGTGCTGGCCGATCCGGCGGATGACGACGGTCCGGCCAGAGAAGTGCTCCCACTGCGAGTTCTGCGAGTACTCCCAGCAGTGCGAGGCCACCTGGCGGGCGGCCGACTCGCTGGTCTACGTGGCCGGCATCCGGAAGAACGGAGACGGACGCCTTCGAGGACGCCGACATCGCCACGCTGGTCGAGCTGGCGCAGGTGGACGGTCCCACCCCGCGGGTCTCCGCCGCCCGTCAGGATCGACTGCGTCAACAGGCCGAGCTCCAGGTGGTCTCCCGAGACGGCACCGGAGGAGCCCCCCGGCTACCGACCGGTCCCACCCGGTGACGACCCGGTATGGGGGCACGGCTACGGCAATCTCCCCGAACCTGACCCGGGCGACGTCTACTTCGACCTCGAGGGCCACCCCTTCTGGACGGCCAGCACCGGCCTGTTCTTCCTGTTCGGTCTCTGGTACCAGGTGGACGGCGAGTGGATCTACGAGGCCCGGTGGGCCCACGACCTCGACGCGCAGAGTGCGGCGGCTGCCGAGCTGGTGGAGTTCTTCGACCGGCGGCGCCAGGACCATCCCGGCTTCCACGTGTACCACTACAACCACACCGAGCGATCGGCGCTGGCCGCCATGACCCTGGGCACGCCCAGCGAGGCCCTGTTCACCCATCTCAGCGACACCGGACTCTTCGTGGACCTGATGACGGTGGCCACCAACTCCTTCCAGGTGGGAGTGGAGTCCTACGGACTGAAGTCGCTGGAGGCGCTGGCCGGCTACCAGCGCCACGGCGACATCGAGGGGGGCGCCGGGGCCGTCGTCGACTACGACCAATACATGACGACCGGCGACCCTGACCTCCTCGATGCCATCGCCCAGTACAACGAGGACGACGTCCGGGCCACCCATGCCCTCCACGGCTGGCTGCTCGATCACCGCCCGCCCGACCCCGAGTGGCGGGAGTCGGTGCTCGACGGGTACGACGAGGATCCCGAGCTGGATCCTCTCGTCGAGCAGCTGCTGGCCTCGGATCCGGGGACGCTGGAACACCTGCTCGGCGAACTTCTCGGCTACTGGCGGCGGGAGCGATCGGCCGACGTGGGGCCGAAGTTCGCCAAACTCGAGGCGGACACCCAGGACGCTCACAACGATCGGCGGCCAGCACCCGCCCCGCGAGCACCCGGAATTTGTCCGTCATTTCGCTCCAGCTCAGCGGATTCTCCGGATCGCCCTTCGGATACCTCACGAATTTCTCTCGCGTCTGCCCGTTGTAGAGTTGGATCGTCACCCGGGCAGGCCACTCCCTGGGAAAGGTTTGCTCAATGTTTGAATCTTTCACCAACGTCACCTTGCCCATTACCTTCGCTAGCAGCGGCGAGTGCACTTGCTCCTGCGTGAACTGATCGAGTCCCGCCGCGCCATGGAGAACCGCGGCAGCAGCGCCGAAAGGCATCGAAAACTGTGCGTCAACCACGGACTCGGGACTATATTTCTGAGCGCGTGGTTCGCAGACAATGTTCCATCCCGCTTCCAGAATCGCAATTTCGATGTTGGCGATATCGGCCTCCACGAGGCTGTCATCACGGATGATTTCCAGGATAGCGTCGATCGGTCCTTGCATATACCGGCAGCAGGCGTGGGGCTTAACGGCGGTGCGCAGGATTTCGTAGGAATCTCCCAGGCCCGCCGTCAGGCGTTCGGGGACCGGGTGACGAGAATATGCATGCAGAAAACCATCACGGCCCTCGAGAATTCGCCGTGGACCAGTAAAGCCCTCGGCCGCCAGCATGGCTGCCTGAATGCCATTTTGCGCAGCCAGTCCCGGATGGATTCGCTTGGTCCAAGCGCCTTCCGCCAGAAATTCCATGCTCCCGGCGGCCATGCTCCCGGTGATCCCGACCGCTGCCAGTGTTTGCTCTTCCGTGAGGCCGAATAGTTTGGCGGCTGTAACCGCCGCTCCGAACACGCCGCAGGTTTGCGTCGGATGAAAACCTAGGGCGTACTGCTCCTTGGCTTGCACAGCCATGGCTATGCGGGCCGCGGCCTCAAACCCAGCGACCACCGCCGCGAAGAAGGCGTCCGTCGAAATTTCCGGCTCCGACTCCGCGATGGCAAGCGCCACGGAATACATCGTAGTCCCCAGGTGAATCGATCCTCCGCTGTGCGTGTCATCCATCTCGATACCATGCGAGGCGGTTCCGTTTGCGAAGGCTGCGAATCCGGGCAGCGTGCGGATGGGGGTACCCAGGACGCTCGCCCGCCCCGGCGCCTCAATGCGCTGGATCATCCGCTGCACACACCTGGCGGATTCTTCTTGCGAGCCACGGATCGCGACCGCTAAATAATCAAGGAAAAAATAGCGCGCCCGATCCATCACTTCCGCCGGCAGAGTCTCCGGCCTGATTTGATGTAAGAAATGGACTAACTGGCATGTGTATTGGGCATTCATTGCCGGTTTCCTCTAGGAGCTAAATAGTGCCGGCGCAAAACCAGAATTCTTTTGCCATCCTGGTTGTGCGCGCGAGTTTCAATACCGATGACGCCACGGTCCGGCTTGCTGGCCGATGCGCGCTTCTCCAGAACTTCGGATTCCGCGTACAACGAATCTCCCGGAAAGAGAGGATGAAGAAAGTCCACACTCTCATATCCCAGATTGGCAATGGCTTTCCCCGTCATATCCGCAACGCTCATGCCCACCGTCAAACTAAACACCAAGGTATCAACCACCGGGCACCGTCCCAAAGGCTGAGTCCGCGCGTACTCTCGATCGATGAATAGCGGATTCTGGTTCATGGAGAGCAAAGCAAATAGAGTGTTGTCGTACTCGCTTACGGTACGGCCCGGCCAGTGCTTGTAAACCGTCCCGACTTCGAGTTCCTCGTAGTTGCGGCCGAACGGCCGTTGCGGATCGCTCATACTACCCGTTGTCCTTGTATTTATTGAGAAGATTACGCGCGATAATCAGGCGCTGCAATTCATTGGTGCCGCCGCCGATCACCACCAGCGGCGCATCGCGGTAGTAGCGTTCGACGGGAAAGTCCTTGGAGTAGCCGTTGGCGCCCAATATACGCATCGCTTCGAAAGCCACTTCAGCAGCCGTCTCCGTTGCAAACAGTTTCGCCATCCCAGCCTCCAGGTCGCAACGTTCACCGCGGTCGCGCTTTTCCGCCGCGGAATAAATCAACAGCCGCGACGCCTCGATCTTCGTCGCCATATCGGCGAGCTTGTTTTGGATCGTCTGATATTCAGCGATGGCCTTGCCGAAAGTCACCCGGCGCTGCGCATATTTGATCGCTTCCTCAAAAGCCGCTCGCGCAATTCCCAGTCCGCGTGCCGCCACGTTGAGTCGTTCCGCCTCCAACCCCGTCATCACCTGCTTGAAGCCCTGGCCTTCCACGCCGCCGATCAGATTCTCCACGGGAATCGCAAAGTTGTCGAAATGCAGCTCGCATGTCTCCACCCCCTTATACCCGAGCTTATCGATATCCCGTCCCACGACCATGCCGGGAGCGCCCTTTTCGAAGATGAATGCGCTCATGCCGCGATGCGCCGGCTGCGCCTTGCGATCACTTTTGGCTAGCAGCAGGAACGTATTTCCATGGCGGGCGTTGGTGATCCACATCTTGGAACCGTTGACGCGATATACGTCGCCATCGCGAATCGCCGTGGTGCTTATGTTTTGCAGATCCGTGCCAGCATTGGATTCCGTGAGGCAGATCCCGCCGCGCATTTCTCCCGTGGCCATGGCGGGCAGAAATCGCTGCTTCTGCTCCTCTGTACCGAAGTGAACCAGCACGTCGCACATCACGGAGTTACTCCCCAGTACCCCAGCCAGCCCCAGCCAGCCCCGTGACAATTCCTCGAAGATCATCGCAAACGTGGTCGTGTCTGCGTCCACCCCTCCGTACTGTTCCGGTATGTTCACCCCGAACAGGCCCATTTCCTTCATTTGTTCTACCAGCGCGTGGGGATATTCATTGCGATGCTCCATTTCGGAAGCCACCGGCATGACTTCGTTCTGCACGAATTTCCGCACGGTCCCGATGATCAATTCCCGCTCCGTGTCAGTCGCCCGCATTACTGTTCTCCCTTCAACATGGACGGCACGATGATCTTCCGTGTCAGACTCAGAACCACCTCTTGCTTCTGATTCGTAGCCCGCGTCTCGACCACCACCGACCCGCGTCCACCCGTAAGTGCTTCCGCCCGCACCACGATCGATTCGGCATACAGCGTGTCTCCATGGAACACCGGCGCCGCGTGCCGAATGCCGGAATAGCTCAGAGTTTCGAGGGCCTTACCACCGACATCGGCTTGTGTCATGCCGATAACGATGCTGATGACGGTAGAACCCGCAACCAGCCGGCTTCCGTGCTGCGTATCCCGCGCAAAGTGCTCATCGATATGCACGGGATGCTGATTCATACTCAACAAACTCATGAGAGTGTCGTCGTATTCAAGAATCGTGCGGCCCGGCCAGTGGCGGAATGTTTCCCCGGGCCCAAGTTCTTCGAAATATCGTCCGTAACTCATATTCAGCTGCGCAGCAATTCCTCGATCTCAGACTCTAAGAACCCGGCTTCTTGCAAGACTTCCCTGGTATGTTCACCGATCCGTGGAGGCGGACCCTGAATCACGGACGGAGTCAGTGAAAACCCAAGGGGTAAGCGGGGTGAGAGTGCACTCTCTTGCCCCGGTAATTCAATCTTCTCGAGCTGTTGAAGAGCCGCGACTTGACGGTCGACCATCACTTGATCCGCAGTTTGCACGGGATCGTTCGCGACATCATGAGCGTCCAGGACGTCCATCCAATGGGCCCGGGGGCACAGTGCGAACACACTTGAGAGAATTTGATCCAGCTCGGGCGTGTTCCGCACACGCTCCTGATTCGTACGAAAGCGCGACTCATCGGCGAGTTCGGGCTTGCCCAGCGCCTCGACCAGGCGCCGGAAGGCCTGGTCACTGGAGATGCCGATCATGATCGTTCCGTCAGCCGCTGAATAGGCCCCATACGGAGCAAATGCCGTATGACGTGAGCCCTGCGGTTTCGGATTCACACCCGCGAACTGCCGGTACAGCAAGTGATAGGACATGAACATCACCCCTGTCTGAAAGAGCGACGCGTCCACACGCTGCCCTCTGGCGGAACGCTCCCGTTCGAAAAGCGCCGCCAGTATCCCCAGCGCAGTCCATACACCAGTCCCCATGTCGAGAATGGAAACGCCAGATCGAACCGGCATCTCGCCGCCGTCACCCGTCACGCTCATTATGCCTGTACGAGCCTGCAGGATGGCGTCATAACCGGGACGCTTGTAGTCGGGGCCGCTGGGTCCATAGGCGGAGAGTGACGCATAAATGATGTTGGCCTTCCGCGCCCGCACCGCCGTTTCGTCGAGTCCGAACTGTGCCGCTTTCCCGCCCCGGAAATTTTCGAGAAATATATCGCAAGTGGAAGCAAGGCGCAGCACCGCGTCACGCCCCACCGGCCGGCGAATATCGAGAGCGATCGAACGCTTACCGCGATTGAGGGCGGTGAAGTAGGCGCCCCACTCCCCGCGATGTGGACCCATCGCGCGCCCATCTTCCCCGCTCCCCGGACGTTCTACCTTGATAATATCCGCGCCCAGATCTGCCAGGATCATGCTGGTAGTGGGGCCAGCCACAATCGTACTGAGATCCAGAACGCGTATGCCGCGCAGAATACTTGTCATGAGGTCATGTTGGGTTCGCCGTGCCTGCCAGAGACGCTTACTCTGCTAGGTGAAGATCGATCAGTTGCCGACCCCTACGCCATGACAATGATATCCCGGTTGGACAGAAGAAAGCGTCCAATTTGCGTTCGGAATTTTGGTGGCTGGGAGATGGCGCGACCAGCGGGACGAGCTCTTGATATTCATTTCGAGACGCCCTGGCGCCCCAGACCGCATGAATTCCTGCTTCCTGAAAGGACAAACTCATTCCCAGGATCAAAGGCGATCGCGATAAATTTGCATCTCAGTAAAGAGTAAACGAATAGACCGTGTCGCCGGCGGCTACCAGGAGGTATTGGTGCCCGTCGAGCGCGTAGGTTTCTGGCGCATTCGATACCTGTGCCGCCAGGTAGGAGTGCCACAACGGCTTGCCGTTCGCAACGTCATAGGCGGCGATGTTACCCGCGACGTCGCCGGCGAACAGCAACTTGCCGGCAGTGGTGAGCATCCCGCTGCCAAGCGTACCGCCGATGCTTGGGTAGACGTGCTTCCATACGGTCTTGCCGGTCTTGTAGTCGATTGCAGAGATATAGCTGCGCAACGTCCCGAGTGCGATTTCTTCTTTACCTCCGAGGCCCATCGCGCCGCGCGGGTCGGTTTCCGTGAGATAGTACATCGCGTAGCTGTCCTGTGTCGGAACGTACAGCAACCCGGTGTCGGGGCTAAAGGACGGAGGAGGCCAGTTGGTCGCTCCTTGATTCGCGGGCGAAACCAGCGATCCGCCGGCGTGGAAATCCTTGGCGGGATCGCGCACTGGCTGTCCCTTCGCATTGATGCCCTTGGCCCAGTTGACGGCCTCGCCGAACTTGCCAGTAACCAAATGCTCGCCCGTCAGGCGGTCGAGCGTAAAGTAGTAGCCGTTGCGGCTGGCCTGCAAAACCAGCTTGCGCGAGCGGCCGTTAAATTCGCCGTCGACCAGGACCGGCGTTTGCGCCGAATCCCAATCGTGCGTGTCGTGCGGCGAGGTCTGGTAATACCAGGCCATCTTTCCGGTTTCGACGTTGATCGCCACCACCGAACATGTGTACAGATTGTCCCCTTCGCCGCGAGTTCCCGTCGTGTAAGCCGGCGAAGGATTGCCAGTGCCGATAATATACAAATGCGTTTCCGGATCGTAGGAGCCCGGCACCCACACGTTGCCCCCGCCATGGCGGGCCGCGTCCAGATTGGCCCAGGTCTCGAGGCCCGGATCGCCTTTCTTGTTGGGCGTGACGTAGAACTTCCACTGCATGTCGCCCGTTTCCGGATCGAAGGATTGCAGAAATCCCGGCTCATCCAGATCGTTGCCGGTGCCCACCAGAATGTGATTGCCAACCACAATCGGAGCCGGCGTCGAAAAATACTCCAGGTCGAAATCAGCCAGTTCCTTGTGCCAGATCTCGTTTCCGGTTTTAGCATCCAGGCAAATCAGAAAGTCGTCGGGCGTCTCCATATAGAGGCGGTTGTGCCACATCCCCAGCCCGCGGTTGCCGATGTGCGTGCCGCCGCGCGTCTTCCACACGAAGTGCCAGATTTCGTGGCCGTCGCGCGCGTCGAGCGCCCAGGCGTTATCGGGCGTCGAAACATAAGTGATTCCGTTGACTTGCAGGATGGAGCCTTTAACATTGGCCAGCGCCCCCGCTTCCAGTGTTCCCACTCCGCCCACGATCAGGTTCGGTCCTGACCGGCGGCCTTGCGTTCCCGCCACCAGCTTGCTGCTCCATGCCAGTGTGAGACTTTTCACAGTGGATTGATTGAGCTGCGTCAGGCTGCTGTAACGCTTCCCCGAATAATCGCCGGAGTAAGTGGACCATTCACCCGTCGTCCCCAAGTTCTTGAGCAGTTCACTAGGGTCAAGCTCCTGCGCCGCCAACAGAGCGGGCAGCAGCAGAATGGGCCAACAAGTGAGTCGCATCATTTGATAGTCACCAGGTACGCGGTTACGTCGTGGATATCTTTGTCGCTATAGACGCGCAGCAGATCTTTATGCGGTTTGAGCGGATCGTGCACTTCCACCTTGGGCGTGTCGCCATCGCGCCGGATGGAGCGCGAAGTGCCATCCGCTTCGGTCAACGTTACGATGAAATCGTCGATGCGGCCCAACTTGCCGTCCACCTTCTGTCCGTTGGTGAGCGTGACCGTAACGGTCAACGGAGGCACGTTGCTGCCAGCCGAGCCGATCACCACTCCGCCTGCCGCCCGCGTCCCTTCGAGCACCGGCATAAGCCAAGTCTGTTGCAGACTTCTCGGGTCGTTCAGACGGCTTGCGATCCCCTTGAGGTCGCCGGTGACGGAATGACACGTCGCACACTTCGCTTGGAAATAAGCTTGTCCAGCCTTAGCATCGCCGACAACCACTGTAGGCGGACGCATGCGCCCAGGATCGCGGCTCGATAAGCGGAAAGCGTGGATAAACGCCGCCAGGTCCGCTCCTTCTTCAGAGGTGAAACGGAACTTGTGCTCATTCGAGGTTGAGCTTTGCAAGAACGGCCCCAGAATCTCGCCCACGCGATCCTTCATCGTGTATTCGGAGCGCAGCAGGTTAGTCCCGCCGTTTTCGCCCCCGCGCGCATCCTCACCGTGGCAATAGGCGCAGTTGGTCGAGTAAATCACCTTGCCGCGTCCAATCGAGACCGGATCTCCGGGAGGACGCGTTGGAAACACACCGGCGCCCTGAGACACGGGCGCGGCGGGTGCAGTCGCCGCCTCGTGCTCCTGCGCGGCGAGATTCAACACCGTTACGATCAGGGGCGCCGCCAGAAGTATTTGATGCACTCTCATGTAGTCACCTCCACCCAACCTCTACCCTCGTGACTGGCCAATTCCGCTTCCAGAATAGTCAACTGCCGCAAACCATCCGTGAACTGCGGGTACTCCGCTTCGGCTTTTGGATTCTCGATGCTGTGATAAAAGCGCCGGAACACTTGCTTGAAAGTATCGTCATAGCCTTCGCTGTGCCCGCCAGGAAGGTCCGCATAGGAGCTCGCCGCCTGTAGCATCAGGCTGGGATCTTTAAGCAGGACCTGGTTGGGACCGTCGCGGCGCCCTATCCACAGCTCATCCGGCCGTTCGCCGTCCCACGCCAATCCGGCTTTGCTGCCGAAAACCTCGAATCGAAAACTGTTCTTGCGCCCGGCACTCACCTGGCTCGCGGTAAACATCCCCCGCGCGCGTTCGCCCATGCGGAACATCACGGCGCCGAAGTCTTCGGTGATGATCGGTACGTCATCATAATCCTCGGGCCGCAGCGCTTTTCCACTAAATGTAGCGATGGTTTGCTTCGGACGCTTTCGCGTTTTGTGAAACGTCTGCAAATCGGCGCACACTGATGAGATTCGCAAGCCCGTCACGTGCTCCACGGCGTCACGCCAGTGCGAACCCACATCCGCCAGGCAGCGCGATGCCCCGCCCTCGGATGCAAGCAATCGCCAGTTCCAGTCGGTATCGTACAAAAGCCAATCTTGCGAATAGGTGCCTTGCACGATCAGGATCTCCCCCAGTTCTCCCGCCTCGCACATCCGGCGAGCCTGCTGCACCATCGGATAGTAGCGAAGATTGTGACACGTGCAATTCCTAAGCTGAGATTTGCACGCGAGTGCAACCATCTCCCGCGCCTGCGCCACGGACATCGCCAAGGGCTTCTCGCACAACACATGCTTGCCCGCTTCGAGCGCTGCCTTCACGATGGGAAAGTGCAACGCGTTGGGAGTGCACACATGAACAGCATCAATGGCCGGGTCTGCGAGCAGAGTGCGATAATCTCGGCTAACCCGCTCCACATGGAGCTCGGCGCCCAGCCGCGCCGCATCGTCTTCCGGACCCACTCCGATAGCGCAGACCTCAACATTGCCTAGACGGCGGATCCCGTCGATATGCACCCGGCCCACAAACCCAGTGCCCAATACCACCGCCTTCAGCTTCTTCATTACGCCCACCAAGCAGCGCCGGCCGGCGCTTTGATGACCAGGCCATTCAAGAAGGAAGCGGCTTTCTCCAGCCCTTCTGCGGCCGACATAAGGCTATCCTCATGCTCGATCGACAGCACGTAGTCATAGCCGAACATACGTAGAGTTGAGACAAACTCTCGCCACCAGCCGGCATCGTGCCCGTAGCCGCAAGCGCGGAAGATCCAGCCGCGGTTGCGCGCATCGGTATAGCTTTTGGTATCCAGCACACCAGTGCTCGCCAGATTCGCGGGATACATCTGTGTATCCTTGGCATGCACGTGGAAGATCGCATCGCCCAGAACGCGAATCGCCGCGATAGGATCGATACCCTGCCAGAACATGTGACTCGGATCGTAATTGCACCCAATCGTGGGCCCCGCCAGCGCGCGCAGCTTGAGCATCGTCTCCGGACTATAGACCAAAAATCCCGGATGCATCTCGATCGCGATTTTGACCCCATGATCCGCCGCGAACTTGGCTTGTTCGGCCCAATACGGCGCGGCTACTTCGTCCCACTGCCAGCGCAAGAGCTCCAAATACTCAGACGGCCAGGGGCAGGTAACCCAGTTCGGATACTTGGCTCCCGGCGAATCCCCCGGGCATCCACTGAAATCGATCACGACGGGAATACCGAGCTTCTCCGCTAGCAAGATAGTCTTACGGCTCACTTCCCTGTCATGCTTTGCGCGCGCGGCATCCGGATGCAGCGGATTCCCGTGACAGCTCAGCGCACTGATGGAACACCCTTGATCGCCGAGCGTCTTCCTGAACACGTCCAGTTCCGCTCGGTTGTCGAGCATAGAAAGCTTACAATGCGCGTCTCCAGGATAGTTGCCCGCGCCCAATTCCACCGTATAAATATCGAGACTCGCCAGTTTCTTGAGGACGGTTTCCAGCGGTAGGCCGGATAGAAGCGGAGTGAAGACGCCTACTCTCACGCGTGTGGATGCTCCTAGTTTTTCAGTCAGGTACTCTGGACATCATACTTCCTGAGACGCCTTGGCTTAGTTCACGCAGAAACTTCAACGTTTCTATCGCGGCTCCCCGAGCGCCGGCAATGTCACCATTTGGGCATAATGCAGATTGGAGTATCGATCTGTTCCTCGCGTTGAATGGGCATGCCCACACAAGTCTCATCCACAAAACCAGCGCCGGAACTCCTCTTTGGTCTCGAGGGCTCCGCCGCCCGATGGCAGTCAGCGAACACAACAATTCCAGGTCCCCGATGGGCCATGTGGAGAACCCGGGAAAGAATCATAGCACCAGCGAAACGGGACTCTACAACTTCTGTGCTCGAAAACCTCCCTTGGATCGGTCATAAAACCAGATAGCGGCAAAGACGATCAGCAAGATCGCGGGGAGTGCGGCCACATCGCGGAAAGACGTTTGCGCTGCAATGCCCAGCACTCGATCCAACTCCGGCCCAGGCGGCAACGCCTTGAAAGCTTCGGCGCCGCCGGTGAGCTCCAGTTTCTTGTTATCGAAAATGGATCCCATCAACGGCAACACGAATTGAATGGATAGCGTTCCCGCGGTGCCCATCAAACCCATCAGCAACGCGCCGCCGCGCGGAAATCGTTCGGACGCCGTAGCCAGCATGGTCGGCCACATATAGCAAACGCCGGTTCCCCAAACCGTCGCCGCCAGCAGGGCGGTAACCGGCGAGTTCGCCATACTCAGTGCATACAATCCCAGTGCAGCTCCCAGGCAGGAGAACCACAAAACTCCGATAGGCGAGACCCGTTGCACCAGCGGGCCCGCGAAGTTTCGCATCAGAAACATGAGCCCGCTGACATAAACCAACAGCAGAATTCCCGGCATGTGGACAGTCCGGCTTAGAGCCAAGTCCACCCATTGCCCCGGCGCCAACTCCGATGCGGCGGTCAGAAACATGGAAGTGAACAGCACTAAGAACAGCGGATTCGCCAGCTCCCGAAACATGTCGCGCGCGGGAACTCCGGCGGCCGCGCGCTCCGTAGGCGGAAACTTCATGCCGGCGCACAACGCCAATCAACGCGATGGCGGGAAGAAACACCACACCCAATTTCATCTGCCATCCCAGGTGCAAGCTGGACATTGCCACGCCCAGCAGTCCACCAACCACAAGTCCTCCCGGCCACCACGCATGGACGGCATTGAGCCGGCCGGTCTTCTGATCGGGGTAAAGCGACGCAATCAGCGGATTCACGACGGTCTCGACCAGTCCCCACCCGATGCCGGCCACCAACGCCGCGATCCATAGAACGGTATACACTCCCGCACCGGTCGCGAGATCGCCAGCAAAAATCATAAGCAGCATACCGAGTGACAGAAATACACCCGACAGTGGGAGTAACAGCCCCATTCCGATGTAATCCAGCAGCGGACTGCCAATAGCGATGGTCACAGCGAAGCCCAGAAACGGCAAGCCCAGAACGCTGGCAATCATTTCCGCCGAGTGCGCCTTGTCGATCGGATCGAGGAAGATCCGCTGCATGTCCGACGCGGCATTGGACCGCAGGGCCGCATTGATTCCTGCCATGCATAGCCCTAGGGCTCCGGCCGCGAACAAGCGAGAACGCCGATATTGCCCGGAGACGCCTCGATTGGCGGGTGTCGCTGTGGATACGCTCATCCGTCTGAACCTCGCTTCGTTTCAACATCTATTTCGCGCTCAGATACGCAATTAGGTTGGCCACATCGTCAGCCGAATAGCTTTCAAGCAGCCCGAGGTGCAGCTGCTGCGCGGTCATCGGTGCCGCAGCCAGGACCAACCGCAGCGCCTACCTTACGCTTCCAGACATTTTCTCGCGTACGCCAAACACTTAGAAATCTCTTGCACCGAATCCGATCCCGGCGGGATAGGATACTCCAGCTCGATATTCGCCGGAAACGTATACTTTTCCTTCTTCAGAAGCAAGAGGACCTCTTTAATCGGCGTCTCCCCTTGCCCCCAGGGCATGTTTGGCCCGTCGTTCTTCTTGCGATCCTTCAAATGAAGGTTGGTGATCCGCCCGTGGTGTTTCTGAATGAAAGCGATCGGGTCATAACCGGCAGCCGTGTAGTGCCCGATATCCAGATTCACTCCGATGTAGCTACCGAGCGACATGATGTGCTCGAACGATTCCGGTGTCGCAAACTCATTCGGATCGTTCACCGCGGCATGACCGTGGCCGCCCCAGATCATCTTGTATTTCTCCGCCACCGGCGCCACGCGCTTGGCGACAGCAACCGTGCTCGTCGAAGAGATCGCCTTGACCTTCAATGCCCTCGCCATTTTGAACGCGTGCTCGATTTCGTCGTCGGTAATATTGGCCGCCATGTTGTAGCACAGCAGATCCAGATGCACGCCGGCATCGTCGAACATCCTGAGGACCGCCTCGTAGGTCGCAGGAGTCGTCTGCGCACGCCACTGCGCACGCTTGCTCCGTCCTTCGTCGATTTGCGCCTGCTGATCCACTGTTGGCTTCACTCCAAAACCGAAGTTGGGGATAGCCGCGGCTCCTGCCATGCGCTCGCCGTCATCCGACATCAGTTCGACGGAGCTTATGCCGATCTTTGCCAGATCAGGAATGATCTCCTCAGGCTTCTTGACGTCCTGCTTAAAACTGTAAGTGATCGTGCCGATCTGTACGCCCGCGATCTTGGAATTGGGCCCCGCCAATGCCACGTTAGGGACTCCCAAGAACACCGCCGGTACAGCCGTCGCGGCCAGTTTAGCGAAGTCTCGTCGAGTGTGATTCATGAACGTGCTCCTTGCTCTCAGTTGTTCTCAAACGGGTGAGCCTCGGGAAGCTTCTTGAACTTGTAGGTGTAGGTGTGAGGCTCAAGAAACACTGTTCGATCTTCCCAGGTGAAGGTTATCGACATTTCGTCGCCGTTGCCAGCCAGCCGGAAACGCTCCACACGATGCGTTGTAATTTTGGCGCGCCCGCCACCCGGTGTCACCATCACAGGATGCCGGTTGTCGCGGATCGTTGGGAACACCGCGGTGTCGACGATCAGGAGCATGAAACTCCGGCAAATTGGAACCGAGGGGAAGTCGATTCGGTCCAGGTTCGTGGTAGCACTGAGCGATCCGCTTGCGAATTTCACGCGCGGTAACGCGCACCACAGGATCTAGATTCGTATCGCAAGCAGCGTCGCGCCCGAATACTGCTACACCCAATGTGCGTTCCTTCAGGAGATCCGTTTGGCCCTCGATCGCCCGCTCCACCGCGTAGCGCAGCCTCGTTGGATAGCGATTACTGTTCTTGAACAGGGGATGGGCGACGATGCGCTTAAGCTGCGCGTGAATCGCACTTTGCTCGATCCCGGTTCCGGCGGTGGATGCCTCCGAATTCGGCGCGTTTCTTTCGAGCGTAGGTCCTAGCGTAGGGCGATCCTCCTGGCCCGGTGACCATGGTAGCATCGCCCCCGGCGATCCTACCGCGATAGATCCCAATGTTTACGATTCCACCAGCATTAAAGTGCTGGAGGGCCTCGATGCCGTGCGCCTGCGGCCCGTTAGGTACATTGGAGATTCCGATCGGTGCTCCGGGCTCCATGCGAGCGTGGAACCGCGTCAATTCTCGTCGCAGTCGAATCTACCCCGCGCGTAGATCCGCAAGCGCAACAGGGTTGTTTGCGAATCCTGGAAAGCCAGCCGGCGTTCCGCCGGATTCCATGACTCCGCCACTTCCATGGCCGACGATTTCACGATTCAACGTAATGTCATCGATGCGGCCCACAAGATCGGCGTGCGGATAATACTGTTTCTGGGGTCGTCATGTATTTATCCTTAAGATGGTCGGCAACCGATCCGTCAGGAGTACATGATGAGGGGCCGAAACTCGTTTCTCATGCACAAATCTACTAGTTCCGCACTTACTTCCTTAATCCCAGGTGAAGACTGCCAACTGGCGCTATCGGCAGAAAACCAAAACGCCGAGGTCCCCAAGATTCTGTTCCATGACCTGAGGCGCACCCCCGTCACCAAGATTGATCGAAGCGGGGCCAACAGAGAAGGAAGCCATGGAGATCGGGGCAACACAAAAAGAGGCTGTCAACTAACCCCTTAAGAATCATGGTGAGCCGGGCGGGACTCGAACCCGCGACCACCGCATTAAAAGTGCGATGCTCTACCAACTGAGCTACCGGCCCTTGGAAAATTCGGCGAGATCCTCTATTGTAACGCGCGCTCCATAGCCGCCGCGAGTTTTTTCAGCCCCGCGTCCACGTCGGCGCCCAGATGAATCCGCAACGCACGCCGCCCGCGCTCCCGCAGCACCGCTAGATCGCCCCGCGCCTGCGCCGCTTTCACGATGCCGAAAGTGTATTTCTGGTCCGGAATCGCCAGATCGTGCGCGTCGTCCGCGGTGATCTGCAGAAACACGCCACTATTCGGCCCACCCTTATACGCTTGCCCCGTCGAGTGCAAAAACCGCGGCCCGAATCCCAAGCACGTCGCAACGCGCTTGGCGTCGCGCACCCGCTGGCGCATCACCGTTAAGGCAGCCTCGTGCGCCGGATTCATTTCGATATAAGCCAGCAGCGCGAAATAGTCGTTGGCCTTGATCGAATTCAGATGCGCCCGCAAACTATCGGCGAGCGTCGAGCCCACCACTTGCCCGAAAACTTTGACACCGTCTTCTTCGATGCCAGGTGCTTCCGCCGGCAGCGAGCCCGTGGCTTCAAACTCGCTCGTCAATTTCTTAGTCGCGATCTTGCTGGCTTCGACGTCCGGTTGGTTGAACGGATCGATCCCGAGAATCGCGCCCGCGACCGCGGTAGCAAACTCCCAGCGGAAGAACTCGCGGCCCAGATCGTAAGCGTCGCTCATCGCGATGCGGATCACCGGGTGCCCAGCCGCCTCTAACACATCGACAGCCAGATCCTGCGCCGCGTCCGGTGCGGACGTCAAGCGTTGATACACAAAGATGCGGTCAGCGCCATAAACCGCAGGAGCCCCCAGCGGCTCGCGGTCGACAGGAATGATGGCCTTCCCGTCTTTGCCTGTCGATTCCGCCACCAGTTGCTCCAGCCACGCCCCCAAGTCGTGAATCGCCGGCGATGCCACCAGCGTCAGCTTGTCGTGTCCCGCCCGCGCCAGCGTCCCCAGCAACACCCCCAGCGCCAGCCCCGGATTGTCCTTCGGCGCCGCGCAAGCCTTCGCCATCGCATCTCCCACAGCCAGTAATTTGCCGACATCGATCCCCATTGCTGCCGCCGGAATCATGCCGAAATCCGAGAGCGCTGAGTACCTGCCGCCAATCGACGGCAATCCAAAAAAAATGTGGCGGAAGCCATCCTGCTCCGCCACCTTCTGCATATGCGAGCCGGGGTCCGTGATGGCGACGAACTGCTTACCATTCCGACCGGCGCGTTCATAGAAATACTGCTTGAAAATATTCGGTTCGAGCGTCGACCCTGACTTGCTCGAAACGATGAACAGCGTCCGCGCCACATCGATCTTCTTTTCGGTAGCCGCCACCTGCGCCGGATCCGTCGAGTCCAGCACATGTAGGTCGGGGAACCCGGGGTTGTCCCCAAACGACAAGCGCAGCACTTCCGGACACAAGCTAGAGCCGCCCATGCCCAGCAGCAGCACATTTTTGAATCCTGCCGTCTTCACTTCCGCGGAAAATTGCTCGAAGCGCTGCCTCTGCGCGAGTTGTTCGCCCGTGACCCGCAGCCATCCCATCCACTGCGCTTCGTCCGTTCCCGTCCAGACTTTCGCATCGCCGGCCCAGATGCGCGCCACGCGATCGCCGCCCTCCCACGCGCGTAAATTTTCCGCCACCGCCTGAGCCAACGCAGGCGGAAGAGTATAGGTCATTGAAGTCATTGTTACTGAACCGCCGCCAGCAGTTTCGTGAACGCGTCCTCGAACTGCTTCACGCCCGCCGCCACCAGATCCGCCGTTACCGCCTCCATCGAGATCCCGCTGGCAGCCAGATCCGTCATCACGCGGCGCGCCCCCTCCACGTCCTCGGTCAGCGACGCCCGCGGCCGCCCGTGATCCTTAAACGCGTCGTAAGTCGCCGGGGGAATCGTGTTCACCGTATCCCTGCCGATCAGTTCCTCGATATACAGCACATCCCGCAGCTTGGGATTTTTAGTCGACGTGCTGGCCCACAGCACCCGTTGCGTCTGCGCGCCCTTGGCAGCCAGCGCATCCCAGCGCGGCCCCGAGAAGATGCGCTGGTAGCGCTCATACGCCAGCTTGGCATTCGCAATCGCCACCTTGCTGCGAACCGATTCCAGCAGTTTCTTCTGCGCGTCATCCGCCTGCGGAAGCCGCGCATCCAGCAACGCGTCCACCGCCGTATCGATGCGGCTCACAAAGAAACTGGCGACGCCCGCCATCCCCGCTAGGTCCTGGCCCACCGCCGCCCGCTGCTCCAGCGCGCGCACATAAGCCCACGCCACTTCTTCGTACATCTCCTGCGCGAACAGCAAAGTCACATTGACGTTCACGCCTTCACGCAACACTGTCTCAATCGCCGGAACACCCGCCGGTGTCCCCGGAATCTTTATCATCAGGTTCGGCCGGTCGACTGCCTTCCACAGGCGGAACGCTTCATCGATGGTGTCCTGCGTTTTGTGCGCCAGATACGGGGCCACTTCCAGACTCACATAGCCATCCCGCCGGTTGGTGCTCGCATACACCGGACGCAGCACATCCGCCGCATCCTGAATGTCGCGGATCGCCAGACGCTCGTAGATGCCTTTGGCATCGAGCGATTTGTCCGTTTTCAATTGCGTCAAATAGTCGGCGTACTCTTCCCCGCCCTCGATGGCTTTCTCGAAAATGGACGGATTGGATGTCATCCCGCCCAAGCCGTCCTCTTCCACCATGCGGCGGAGTTCTCCGCTGGTCATCAGACTGCGGCGAATATAATCCAGCCAAATGGACTGCCCGAAGCGGGAAAGTTGTTTGAGCGGATTTTCAACGGTGCTCGAAATGGTCGACATGAATGCGAATTCCTCTCTCTTTCAGTTTACGAAAATCGCGAGGCGATCACGCTTGCGCGGTAGCTGAATATTTTGCCGACCTCCCGCCGCGCCCACAGCGCCTCGACGAAACGCCCCAGCGGACCGAACGGCAATTCATATTCAACGTCATCGAAAATTCGCGTCCCCGCGCCCTCCGTAGCGAAACGATGCGTGTGCCGCCACACCCGATATGGCCCGCGCAGTTGTACATCCACGAACTGCCGCGGCGGCTCCCAGCTTTCAATGAGCGTCGCCCACTTCACCGGCACGCCGTACAGCTTCAGTTGATAATCGATCCGCGCCCCCGTCTGCAGCCGTATCGGACCCGGCGTCAAAATATGAAAATGAAGCTGCCGCGGAGTAATCGCCTCCAGATTATTCGCGTCCGAAAAAAACGCGAAGACTTCGTCGACCGGCCGCTCCAGCCACTGCTCTGCATGGAAATGATGCACTGTGCCTCTAATCCAATCGTGTCACACTAGTCGGGGAATGTCGCTATACGATGTCGCTAAGGCCATCGAAGCCTCACACATGGGCACCGCCCTGCGCGAATCCATGTACTGGTTTGCCGCGCTCAATTTGGTTCATCTGCTGGGCTTGCTGATCGCCGCCGGCACCATCGTGTTCTGGGACCTGCGACTGCTTGGAATCGGCCTCCGCCGTGCTCCCGTATCCGCGAGTCGGCAAAAGCCTTCTTCCCTGGACCTGGGGAGGATTCGCCGCCATGTTCCTCAGCGGCTCTTTGCTGATCACCATCGAAGCCGGCCGCCTCTACAGCAACATCTTTTTTCGCATCAAAGTGGCCGCCCTCTTGCTAGCTGGCTTGAACGTTCTGATCTTCCACCTCACCATCTATCGCAAAGTCGAAGAGTGGGATCGCGCCCCCACCACGCCCCTGCAAGCCCGCATCGCCGGAACGCTTTCGATCCTTCTTTGGTTCTGCATCATGGCCGCCGGACGCGCCATCGGATACACGTTGGATTACGCCGTATGAACGGCTTCATCGAATGGTGCCAGTACAATGCCCTCAGCCAGTTCATGCGCAGCGCCAAGTGGCCCTACCCGTCTGTCGAAGTCCTGCACATCGCCGGTTTGATTCTGGTCTTCGGATCGATGCTGATCCTCAATCTCCGCATCTTCGGCCGCATCCTGCGCCAGGAGCCTGTCGCCACAAGTTGCCGCCGGCTTGTCGCCCATTACCTTCACCGGCATCGCCGCGCAATTCGTCACCGGACCGATCTTGTTCATGACCTCAGCCATGAAGTTCGCCGAAAGCACCCCGTTCAAATTGAAGATGCTGCTATTGGTGGTCGCGCTGACCTACCACTTCGGCGCCCACCGCCGCTTTGCATTGGACCCGGATACTCCTGCCCACACCCTGCGCGTCTCGGCCGCCGCCTCCATGCTGTCGTGGATCAGCGTAATTTTCGCCGGCTTTGCGATAGAACTGCTAGCGGGCTGAGGTGTAATGAGCGATCTTCGCCAGCAGGTCATTGGCGCGCACCGGCTTTGAAAGATAGTCATCCATCCCCGCAGCCAGACACCGCTCGCGATCCCCCGCCATCGCATGCGCCGTTAGAGCAATGATCGGGATGCGGCGCCCTCCGGCCCCCTCCAACTTGCGAATCGCCGCCGTCGCTTCGAGTCCGCCTAGCTTAGGCATCTGCATATCCATCAAAATCAGATCCGCTGCCCCTCGTGAAAACAAATCGATAGCCTCCAGCCCGTCCCGTGCGATCACAACTTCGTAAGCGCTACGCTTCAAAATGTTCGTGACCAACACACGGTTGTTCGAATCGTCGTCCGTAACCAAAATCCGCGGAACCGCCCCCGGGCCGCCCGCCGTTACCAGCGGTACATCTGGCGGCAATTCCTCCACCGGATCGTGCACTATCTTATTAATGGCGTCAAACAGCGATGACGATGTGACCGGCTTGGTCAGGTACATCGCAATCCCCAACTCCTGACACATGGCCGGGCTGATGTGACGCCCCACCGAACTCAACATCACGATTGGCGGCGGCACACCGAGCGGTTGCGCCATCAACCGCCGCGCAAATTCCAGTCCATCGATCCCCGGCATCTGCACGTCCGACAGAATCAGGCGGAACGGCCGCCCATCCCGCGCCGCAGCCCGGAAAACCTCCAACGCTTGAAACCCACTGGCAGCCTCCACGGGTTTCGTTCCCCAGCGCTTTAGAGTCTCCATCAGGATTTTGCGATTGGTGGCGTTATCGTCCACCACCAGTACCGGCATGCCCCTAAGATCATCCGTAGTCTCCGGCGCCTCCCGCGTATGCGCCTCGGCCACTCGCCCAAAGCGCGCGGTGAAATGGAACGTGCTGCCCTTGCCGGGCTCGGATTCCACCCAAATCTTCCCGCCCATCAACTCCACCAGATTCGAACTGATCGCCAACCCCAGCCCTGTGCCACCATGCAGCCGTGTGCTCGACCCATCCGCTTGCACGAAAGCGGCAAAGATCTTCTCCTGCTTGTCAGCCGGAATTCCAATGCCCGTATCGGTAACCGCAAAGTGCAGCATCACGTCTTCGCCATCCTCGGCGGCCGCGTCCCGCAGCACCCGCAACACCACCTCGCCTTGTTCTGTAAACTTAACCGCGTTACCGATCAGGTTTACCAAAACTTGCCGCAAACTCTGCGCGTCGCCCTTCACCCACGGCGTGACATCGGGCGCGACCTCATAAGTAAGTTCGAGCCCTTTCTCCTGTGCCGGCATGGCGAGGGTGCGAATGGTCTCTCCGATCTCCGTCTCCAGTTCGAACGCCGCCTCGTCAAGAGTGACCTTGCGCGCTTCCAATTTCGAGAAATCCAAAATGTTGTTGATAAGCCCCAGCAGCGAGTCGGCCGAGTTCTTGACTATCTGCAAAAACTCACGCTGCTCCGGTTCGAGCTCGCTATCGAGCACCAGCGCCGTCATTCCCATGATCCCGTTCATGGGCGTGCGAATTTCATGGCTGATGTTGGCCAGAAATTCGCTCTTCAGCCGCGCCATTTCTTCCGCTTGCTCTTTAGCTGTTTTTAATTCTTCATTAGTCGCCCGCAACTGCGACGTGCGCTGCGCGATCAGTTCTTCCAAATTCGCACGCCGCTGCTCTTCGCGGCGATACTGTTCCGCCAGCCGCGCATTCTCATCTTCTAAAAGGTTTTTTGCCAGCGCGCTACTGAGTTGCTGCCCGATAAAAGCGATGGCATTGATTTCTTCCTCGCTGTGCGGCCGCGGATCGCGATGATGAATATTGATCACGCCAATCGTCTTGCCGCGATTGATCAACGGAACCGACAAAAGCGCCTCGTAAGTGTCTTCCACTAATGTCGCGAAAGTCTTGAAGCGAGGGTCCTTGGCGGCGTTCGCTCCCAGGGCCACAATAATCTGGTGCTCCGCCACCCACCCTGTCACTCCTTCGCCAAGTTTCACTCGCAAAGTAGCCGCGCCATAAGCCCGCGGAAGCTGAGAAGCGCGCAGCACGTAATCCCCAGTCGCCGATTCGTGCAGATAGATCAGGCAAGCATCGCAGCGCAGGATCTCAGCCGCCAACCCGACAATTTGCCCCAAAACTTCGTCCAATGAAAAGTCGGAATTTGCAATTCGGCTGATCCGATGGAACAGCGGAACCCCAATATTTATGGCCTCACCTTCCACCATCTACTATCGAGCCTATGCCCGAAGCACGTTACGGTCCAATCCAAAATTCTTATGGAGTGGATTAAAGCCAAATCTAAACCTTCCGCTCCAGCCAATCGCGCAAAACTCCAAAAACTTCGTGATTATTCTTCTCCAGCAGCATCAAATTTCCGTTTCCCAGAATCCCGAAATCGCGCAGCCGCAACATCTCAGCCGAGCATCCCACTTGCTTCAAGAACGCCACGTTCGCCGCCGCCGACCCACCGCCCCCAAACTCGCTCGTCATCCACCCCATTGGAATCCCCTGCAAGTTTTTCCACTTTCGCGCCGGCTCCGCCTGCAATTTGAAGGGCGATGCCGCCGGCCGTGGTGAATCCGCAGGCGTCACCGTATCCACCAGCTTGAACTGCGCCACATCCGTCACCGGAGGATCGTAAGTCATCGGCGTAGCCGTCACCCCCCACTTCAATTGCGCCGCGAACGGATTCCCGTTAATCTCCATCGCCAGAATTGCCTTCACCAACTTCGGCCGTTGATCCGCCACCACCCATCCCCAGAACCCGCCAAACGCGTGCGTCAACAAAATGCAAGGACCAATCCGATCCAGCAACTCCACCCCGCCGCGAATATTGAGCTCGGTGTGAAACGCCTCATCCGCCACATTGCCCACTTCGCAAGCCATGAACTGTTCCACCAGCGGATCATTCATCCCACCTGGCCCCGGCCACTGCGAAGTATTGAACACCGCAGTGCTTGTAATCAGCCCTTCAAAGGGAGGAACATTCCGCAAATGGCTTGGCCCCAGCGCATCCGGATGATAGGGCGACCTCCCGAACCCCGGCCGGTCAATCCAATAAACCGCATACCCCGCCTGCACAAAATAATGCACCCACCCCGGGCGCCTGCCGATGCCCATCATGTGCATCCCCTGCCCGCCGCCGCCGTGCACCATCACGATCGGATAAGGATGCTTCTTCTCCGCCGGAATCATGTACTGCACATAGGTCTGGCCCATCGGAATCGTGCCGTACGACATCTGCTTGCGCTGCACGCCCACCCAGAAGCACCCCTGATCCGCTAACTTCAGTGCCGTCGATTCGTGGTTAGGATGCGCGTCATTCCCGGCAGCCACCGCCCCTTGTACGGCCGCCTCTATCCACTTCTGCAGCCCTGACAAATCCACATCCTCGACCACCGGAACGCCGCTAGCTTTACTCGCAACGCCCACTTGCTGCCAAGTCTTCGGAGCGTCAACAGCCGCAATCCCCTTCACCAGATTCGGCCGCTCCTGCGCGGTGACCCAAGCCAGCCCCGCCCCATCCCCACGCGTAACGAAAATCGCCGGACCAATCTGATCCAGCAGCATCGCCCCGCGCGTGCGCCAAACATTTTGCGTGATGGCGTTGTTCGCCATCGGCTGCCCCTTCGAGGCCACCGCCTGCGCCACCACCGGATCGTTCACATCCCGGCCCAATTCCTTCGCCGCACCCTCGAACGTTTGCGCCCGCTCATCGAAATATCCGTGGAACCAAGGAAAGTAAGGAGGCCGCCCCTGCCCCGGCCGGTCGACCACATAAACCCTGTAACCCTGCTCCACCAGCAGCGAGGCCCATCCACGCTTTCCCTCTGGCGTGCTGATCCAATCGGCCCCCTGCCCATACCCGCCATGCACCAGCACGACCGGATAAGGGTGCCGAATCTGCTGCGGAATCCAATACTCGACATACATCTGCATCCCGTTACACAACGTCCCGCGAGCCGTGGAAATTTTCTCAACTCCCACCCAGAAGTAACTCCACTCCGCGATGTCGAGCACCGGATCAGACACGCTCTGCGCAAGCGCCTGCGGCGCTGCCGCCAACGCCGTAGCCACCAGCGCCCCCAACTCCCGCCGCGTAATCCCGTCTTCGTGAGAAGCCATTGCGTCCCTCCACATTTTCGTAATGCGCAACCGTTCCCGCATCACCTTGCGATTCTATCAAGGTAGACTTTATCTGATGCGGTCTCTCTTATTCCTACTACTCAGCACAACCCTCTCCGCGCAAGTCCTCCTAACCGGTGAGTGGCAGCCCCTCACTCACGAAGACGCCACCGAACGCGGCCCCGGCCCCGCCCTAGGCGATTACCTCGGCCTCCCCATTAACGACGCCGCCCGCCTGCGCGCCGATAGCTGGGACGCCTCCCGCCTCACGCTGCAAGAACAGCAGTGCCGCGTCCACATCGTCTCCTACATCTATCGCGGCCCCATGGCCTTCCGCCTGTGGGAAGAGAAGGACCCCGACACCCAGCAGGTCATCGCCATCAAGATGTACATCAGCACCTACGAGCAAACCCGCACCATCTGGATGGATGGCCGCCCGCATCCGCCCGACTACGCGCCCCACACCTGGATGGGTTTCTCCACCGGCAAATGGGAAGGCAACATCCTCACCGTCACCACCACCCACATCAAGATGGGCTGGGTGCGCCGCAACGGCCTTCCCGAAAGCGACATGGCCACGCTGACCGAACACTTCATCCGCCACGGCAATCGCCTGTCGCACATCAGCATCGTGACCGACCCCGTCTACCTGACCGAACCCCTGATCAAGTCCGAAGACTTCGCCCTCAACATCAACCAGAACATCAACTGGCTGTGGCCCTGTGAATACGTGGTCGAAGTTGCGAACCGCCCCAAGGGAGAAGTCCCGCACCACCTCCCCGGCGAAAACGCGTTCCTCCACGAATTCATCGATCGCACCCACGTCCCCGCCGTAGCCGCCCGCGGAGGCGCCGAATCCACCTATCCCGAAGATAATCACGCGCTGGTTGCGCAGCGGCGTGCCGCAGATGCGCACGGCGGAGATGGCCGCCGCCAGCGTGATCGCGCCGGTTCCCTGCATATCGTCGTTGAAGGTGCAGATCCGGTCGCGATACTTTTCGAGGATGCGCCGTCCGTTGCTGGGCGCGAAATCTTCCCATTGTAACAGGGCGTTGGGAAATAGCTTGCGTCGCGACCGCCACATAGGCTTCGATGAAGGCGTCGTACCGCTCACCGCGTATGCGCGCGTGCCGGTTTCCGATGTACATCGGGTCGCTCAGCAGGCTCTCGCGGTTGGTGCCCACATCCAGCATCACTGGAATGGCACGGGTCGGATCAATACCGCCCGCCGCCGTATAGATGGCCAGTTTGCCGATGGACACCTCAATACCGCCCACGCCCCAATCGCCGATGCCCAGCACATGCTCGGCGTCGGTTGCCAGGATCAGGTCGATATCGTCGGGGCCGGCGCCCAGGTTGGCGAATGCCTCCTCGATGTCATCGATGTGGTTGATTGAAAGATACACACCCCGCGGCCGCCGGCACTCGTGGTGATACTGTTCCATAGCCATGCCCACCGTCAGGCCGTTGACGATCGGGATCATTTCGCGCAGATGCTCCGAGAACAACCGGTAGAACAAGACCTCGTTGCGGTCGTGCAGGGCCGTCAGATAGACGTTTTTACTTAACGCGTCCGCCAGCCGGTCGTATTGAAAATAGGCGCGCTTGACCTGCGCCCCCAGCGTGCTGACATCCGGCGGCAGCAGCCCCTTAAGCCCCAAGGAAATGCGTTCCTCTTCGGTGAATGCCGTCCCTTTGTTCAACAGCGGCGAATTCAGAACCGAAAGCCCGCGCGCCGAGGTTTTGTAGCAGTCGTCCGGATTCGACCGGGGCCCCGTCATCGGTGCGAGCGCGTGGATGACTCTCTGTCGCATGCTGTAACCTCGTTCGTTAGGCCCTGGGTGCGCGGCGACTGGGGATGCGCCGCGCAGTAATGAACGCGATTATCGGGCTGCTCGTTTTTCGGCGAAGCGGACAGCCACCGTGCCGCACAACGCCAGAAGACCGAGCAATGCCATCAATGGCAGAGTGCCGGCAGTGGACGGGAGCGCCGGCGCAGGCGACATCGCCACTTCCGTGGCTGGCGGAGGCGTGACCACTTCCGCGAGTTGCACTTCTTCTCCGGTCGGTTTGACGGCCATGATCGGCGCCTGCTTTAGTTGCACTACCACGGGTTCGTCGGCGGACTTGATGGGCTCCGCAACTTCGAGAGGAATCTCGACAGCAGTGAACAGCACGGCGGTATTGGCGCCCTTAGCCAGCTCCATAGCCTTGGCTTTGGGATAGACGAATTCTTCGCCCCAGTTCCGGCCGGGGTAAAACCAGGCGCGCAACGCTTCAGGTTCGCCCGCGGGCCTCTCGCTGAATGTCATTACAGTTTTGTCGGTAGCCTTCAGCCGATAGTTTGGAATCGCCAGAATCGTGGCATAGATGGTGGTTTCGTCCTTATTGAAAATCTGTACGATGTGCCGATCGGATTGCGAATCCAAGATCTTGAACACATACGTGCCGGCTGGCAGCACGCCCCACCCGGTGAGGTGTACGCCGGGGATCTCTACGGGCCCACTGAACGTGATCACTGTTTTGCGGTTCCATTCGTCCGCCTGCGCAATAGGTGCGAGTGCCGCGCTGATCAGGGCTACTCCGCATAGGGTTGTTGCTGCATTGAGTAATTTCATATCTTCCTTTTCCTTGCGACTGCTCTTTAAGCACTTCGGGGGCCTTATGGCTATCGCGTAGTGTTTCCGTGAATTCTCCAAATGCCGCTCCTGGGGCGGGCCGCGCGTTCTGACCAAATCCAGCCACGTGACCTCGCATGGTCATTTCTTGCGCCGGTGTGGTGAGTCTCGAAGCCGCGCCGCGCAGGCTGGCGTGGCCCATTTGCTTCGGCGCGTATGGATCTCCGCATGCCAGATACTCCGTGCGGTGGTATCGGAAAGGCAAGTTGTGCGATGGGAAACATGGTCCTGACAATGGCTACATCGATTAAGTGGACTTGTGTCCCCGTACTATTGGCGGCTTCTCTGTTTGCCTGTTGCGCGGCCCGCTACGAGCCCTTCTTAGATCTAATTGTTTGTCTCGGCGCAACTGTCTTTATACAGCGGGCCGTGCGGGCGCGACAGTACGTCTGGGCAGCCGGCGTGGCGGCGGTTGCCATCGCATTCACTCCGCTATCGCTCATACTTAAGGCATTCCTCTTGATCGCCCTGTTGTCCCTCACGATTTTCTTCAACCTGTGGGCTGCCTTCCGGCATGCCGCCGTTTTTGCTGACCCAAACTGATAGAGATGACGGAGACCCTGTGAAGACACTACCTGTACTCGCTCTTTCGTTCGCAATTCCGATGGCTGGAATCGCGCAGACCTCGGAGGCGCTCGATTGGCAAGCTAAACTCCAGTTCCATGCCGAGACCACTTACGAGCCTGTGGCCTTGCTAGGATTCGCCGCGTATGCCGGCTTACTGCAAGCTATCGACTCTCCGTCGGAATGGCGCCAAGGTGCCGCCGGTTACGGCGAGCGCTTCGCTTCCACGCTAGCTTGGTCGGGTATTCACACTACTCTGGCTTTTGGCCTGGACGCCACTCTGCACGAGGATCCCCGCTACTACCGGTCGCAGGACACGGGCTTTTGGCGCAGGTCCGCGCATGCGCTCCGTGGAACTCTCCTCACGCGCACCGACGCGGGCGGTGAGACCATCTCCGCCTGGCGTATCGGCAGCGCTTACGGCGCGGCATATCTTTCCAACCTTTGGTATCCTGCGCGTCTCGATAACGCCCGCCAGGGATTTATCGATGGATCCCTCACGCTGGGATTCGGACTCGCGGCCAATTTGGGGACGGAATTCTGGCCGGATTTCAAGAGTAAATTCCTCCGGCGCAAAGTGAAGCCGTGACCAAATGTCAAAACGGGCACGTGCGCCGCTGTGTAACGCGGGCCGCGTGCGCACTCTTGTTCTTGCTTTCAGCTCCCTACGCCTTTTCCTATTCAGTTCTCACTCACGAAGCTATCATCGATTCCACCTGGGATAGCGCTATCAAGCCAATATTGCTGAAACGATTTCCAGCTTCCACGCCTGGCGATCTGGTACAAGCGCACGCCTATGCCTACGGCGGCAGCATCATTCAGGATTTGGGCTACTATCCGTTTGGCAGCCAGTTTTTCAGCGATCTGACGCATTACGTCCGGAGCGGCGATTTCGTGCTCAATATGATTCGCGAGTCTCAAGACGTTGACGAGTATGCATTCGCGCTGGGTGCTATGGCGCACTACGCCGCCGATAATAATGGCCACCGGTTCGCTACCAATACCTCTGTTCCGCTGCTGTTCCCGAAGCTTGTCCAGAGATATGGAAGAACCATCACTTATGCCGACGATCCTCACTCGCACACCAAGACCGAGTTCGGATTCGATGTATTTCAAGCCGCCAAAAACCGCTACGCTTCGGATGCATATAAGGCGTTCATAGGCTTTCAGGTCGCTAAACCCGTGCTGCAGCGTGCCTTCGAGGCTACCTACGGTATGCGCATCGACCAGGTATTTTTCAACGTCGACCTGGCCATTGGCTCCTACCGGCGGGCGGTGGGAACTTTCCTTCCGGCCCTGACTAAAGTATGGCAGTTGAAAGGTCCCGCGATCCGGAAAGACGCGCCGGGTATCACGCGCAAACAGTTTCTCTACAATTTGTCCCGTTCCAGCTATGAAAAGAACTGGGGCGGCACGTATCGGCGCCCGGACACGCGCTCCAGAATGCTGGCGGCCTTCTTCCGCATCTTGCCCCGGTCCGGGCCGTTGAAGGCGCTGGCATTCAAAACCCTGACACCCCAAACGGAACAGTTGTATATGGCCAGTTTCAACAGGTCGATTGACCGGTATCGTGAACTGCTTGGCCAGATCGGCGGCGCACGCCTGGAGTTGCCCAACTACAATTTGGATGTTGGGGAAGCCGCGCAGCCGGGCACATACAAATTGACCGACAGCGCCTATGCCAAGCTGCTGCATAAGTTAGAAGACCATTATCCGGATATACCCCAGGATCTTCGCAGTAACATCCTGGTTTTCTATCAGGATCTTACGCTGCCGATCGAGACCAAATCGAACGAGAGGGACTGGGCACGGCTGCAACGCGAGTTGGATCGCCTGGGGGCCGTGAATCGGGACCTCTCTGCGGCCGGACTCCACGGCGCCGCAACGACTGCCGCGGCGGTTGTGCAATGACCGGCCGATTAAGCGCCGTCGCGCGCCTCCGGCTGATGCCATACGTGTTCCTGACGGGCAGTCTGCTGCCCACCTTGATAGGAGCCGCGGCGCCACCCTCTGGCGACGAGATCCTGGCCCGTATCGAGATTGAAACCCATCGGCGAAACTCCGCGTTGCGAGAGTATTCCGGCGCACGCCAGTACAAGCTGTCTAACTTGCGGTTTGGCAAGCAGGCCGACGTCGCGGTAACCATGAATTATCGTGAGCCTGGGGGCGAGCGCTATACCGTCTTGACCCGGTCGGGCTCGGAAAAGCTAAATGGCATCATCGACAAAGTCATCGCTTCCGAAGCAGGCGTAAGCTTGCCTGAAGAGCATGCCAGCCACGAAATTGCTTCCGCTAATTATCGCGTCCGTCTGCTCGGCACAGAAGTCGCAGCAGGGCGGAGTTGCTACGTACTGAATCTGACGCCGCGAAGCAAAAGCCGATTCCTGATTGTGGGGAAAGCCTGGATCGACCCCGCCAGTTACTCCGTGGTACGGATCGAAGGCCACTTTGCAGCCAGCCTCTCCGTTTTGGTGGGCACGCCCCAAATCAGTGAGGAATTCATCGAAGTGCATGGCTTCTGGCTGCCAGGGCATGTTCGGTCGGTGTCCACCAGCTTCCTGCTCGGTCCCACCGAACTGGAGATTTTCTTTTCCAACTACCAGCTTGATTAGCTCCCGGGTCGCGATGAGTTTTATCGCCCCATGCGCTTGCCTCCACGAATCGATAACGGTCACAAATATGCTATGGAAAACGTGTCGATATTTCATCGATGCTGAGGGTAGACGGAGAGGAATGCCATGTTGATACTAATCGTGATTTTATTGCTCGTGTTGGGCGGCGGCGGCGGCTTTTATGGCCATAGGCGTTGGGGTTATGGGGGCGGCGCCGGCATCGGTCTAGGTACGATTTTGCTTGTGCTCCTGATCTTCTACATGCTGGGTTTCATTCACTAATTCAACGGCCCTATGAACGGGCAATTTGAAAATCCGATGCACCAAGCTGCGCCGCCTGGCGTGGCAGCCAGGCCCAGGATGCGCGGAGGGGCGGGCGCCCTCGCTGTGTTCGGAACTGTCGCGGCGCTGTATTTTGCGCGGCCCGTGCTCATCCCCATTGCCTTCGCGCTTACTCTGACCTTCCTGCTCGCGCCGGTTGTTGCATTTCTGCAGAAGCTGCATACCGGGCGCGTGGTTTCGGTACTTTTCACTGCGATGGTTTCGTTCACGCTGGCCGGCGGCATCGGTTGGTTGATCGTGAGCCAGTTGGTTGATTTGGCCGACGGGCTGCCTCTATACCGGCAGAATATTCATGCCAAGATCGAAGCCTTTCCGCTTACCCGCAACTGGGCAATTGGGCCATGCCGCCAGTAGCGTGCAGCAGGTCGTGGCGGAATTCGTCGGCGCCTCCTCGCCGTCGCCCGCGCCTGCCGCGCTGGGCCGCAGGCGATCGAATGCGCTAGCCGCGCCGGTCGCGCCGACTCGCGTGGAAGTAGTGCAGCCCCCAGCCAGCGGATGGGAGCAATTCCGCGATGTGGGGACGCCCATCCTGGCGCGGTTGGGACAAGCGGGCATGGTGGTCATCTTTACGATTTTCATGCTCCTCAAACGCGAGGACCTGCGGAACCGGCTACTGCGCCTGGCCGGGCTCGACCATTTGAATCGCATGACGCAGGCCCTCGACGACGCGTCGGGCCGCGTCAGCAGATATCTGCTCATGCTGTTTATGGTCAATGCGGCTTTTGGAACTGTTTTTGGCCTTGGACTTTTCTGGATCGGAGTTCCCAAGCCCTTTCTGTGGGGCGTGCTCGCGGCGATGCTCCGCCTCGTACCCTACGTGGGAACGCTGGTGGCGGCGGCGCTGCCCCTGGCGCTTTCCTTGGCCGTTTTCGACGGATGGCTTAAACCCGTGCTCGTGTTTCTCCTGGTTGCCTGCCTTGAACTGATCGTCGGTAACGTCGTGGAACCCTGGCTCTATGGCGCGCGCGTAGGTATTTCCTCGCTCGCATTATTAGTGGCCTCCGTCTTTTGGGCCGTCCTGTGGGGACCCGCGGGGCTGATCCTGGCTGCGCCCCTCACAGTCTGCGTTGTGGTTGTAGGCCGCTACGTCCCGCATCTTTCCTTCCTCCATATCCTGCTGGGAGACGAACCGGTGCTGGCAGCCGAAGCTCAGATATACCAGCGGCTGCTTGCCATGGACCAGATGGAAGCCCACTCCGTCGCCGGCGAGTTTCTAAAAGGACGGCCGCTGGTCGAGTTATACGACGCAGTGCTCATTCCGGCTCTCAGCTTGGCCGAACAGGACCGGCACAAAGGCGCCATCGACGCGGCCAGAGAAGAATTCTTATTCCTCAGTATCAACGAAATGATAGCCGAGTTCTCCGAATACCGGCTCGAGGATAGGCTCTCCGCTGACAACCTCACCCTTCCGCTCGGGCCTGTTCACGGGAGAATACTTTGTCTTCCCGCCTATGATCGAGCCGATGAGATCACCGCCGCAATGTTCGCTCAACTCCTGGAACAGAAAGGCTTTGCCACTCTATCTTTCCCGGTAGTGGGGTCTTCTCTCAACGACGTGCTCATGTTGCTTGAAGCCGGCACCAGCGACGTCGTATGTATTTCGGCGTTGCCTCCTTACGCCTTCGCTCCGGCGCGGTCAATGTGCAAGCAGATCAGGGAGCGGTTTCCCAAACTCAAAGTTGTAGTTTGCGTCTGGGGGTTTAGCGGCAATGTCGAGAAAGCCAAAGCGCGCTTTGAACGCACGCAGCCGGATCGCCTGTCTACCAGCCTCGCCGAAGCCCTGCTGCATGTTCAGGAACTGATCTGTCCCCAGCCGGGAACCACCACCGAGGCAGCCTGACCCTTCCGCCCACTGACCAAATATGGTCAAGATTCTCGGAGCGACGGTACCCGCTGGGTGTTAACATGTACGTTCGGGTGGGTTTTGCGCGCCCAAAGTGTGCGGGATCTCTCGGCGTGCAACGATTTGTCTCTCAGGCTGCCCCCGGGTTGGCCGGATAGACCGGCGGAAAGGTATCAGTCGCGATGTCCACAGCGCGTACGCAATCGCCGGCCACAAACTGGCTCGCGGAGAACGGTCCGCGCGAACTCGAACACCTCTTCCGCGCGATTATTTATCACGTTTCCACGCCTGTTCTCGTCACGGACGACAAGGGCACATCCAGAGACGCGGAAATCCTGGTGTTCGACATGAACGCGCTCAACGCGATGCATCTGAAAATGCACCGCATGGCAGCAGCGGTCGGCGAGCATCGACGCAGTATTCTTCTGCCCGCACACGGCAGGGGACCACTGCGAGTGCCGTAAGCCGAAGCCCGGCATGCTGAAGACGATCGCCGAACGGTTCGAAGCCGATCCCAAGGTAACGCCGGTCGTCGGCGATTCGTTGCGCGACCTGCAGGCGGGCGCCGCACTCGGTTTCCGGACGCATCTGGTGCTGACCGGCAAGGGACGCCAGACGCTCGATGCGGGCGGCCTTCCCGAAGGCACCAAGGTTCATGACGACCTGCGCGCCT
>CAVVZG010000194.1:0-19951 GCA_963752205.1 Bryobacterales bacterium
ATCCGGTAGCCGGATGAACTCGAAATCATGCGTGTGCCACGCGAACGTCAGGCCGGCCTCGGCGAACTTTTTTTGAAGGACAGCCAGTCGTGCGCCCAACGCCTTCCATCCGTTCGCGTCTGTCGGGCGCAATGACGGGTCGAGCCATGGTGCAATCACAATTTCGATACCAAGCGTATTGGCAATCTGAATGGCTTTCTCTGTATCGGCTTCGAGCATCGACAGATCAAAGTGACCGCTGAGCGCCGACAAGCCGTTTGCGTCCAGTTCCTTACGGAACGCAATGGGGTCGGCGTATAGAGCACGAAATGGCTCCACGTTCTTCGTAGCCCAGCTTCGCAAGCTCGGCAAGCTGAGCCTTTAGCGGAACGGAATCGCGCGCCGAATACATCTGAAAAGACAGTGGATAGGATTTTGTCATTGCTATCTCCCGACTTTAGAATTTAGGGTTCATTTTCGAACGAGACATTTTATGCAGTTGTACTTATGAAATCAGGAACCTCTCAATTGCCTTCGGCAATCCTTGCCCGTTCACGCCCTAGCCTTGCACACCGCAAGGGCTATGAATCACGCACCATGTCCGGAAAACACACATGGTGACGTCACCATATCGACATGGAAGAAAAGCCGCAAGGCCTTTTTTGACGGCGATGATGACGTCACCACACGATTGCTGTTCATGGCAAGATTCAGTCGAACCGCGAAGTCCCCGGAAGGCCGTCCGGCGGTACGCGGGCGTTCCCTTGCTCCTGGTGTTCTTAGGATTGATCGCCAGCCTGATCGCCAACCGCCTGCCGGCCTCTGAAAATGTAGTCTTCGGCCAGTTCACAAAAGGCTCGCCCCTGGAAATCGGACGCGCGCTCTTCACCACTTACCTGCTGCCGTTCGAAGTCACCAGCGTCCTGATCCTGATCGCCATCCTCGGAGCGATCGTTCTAGCGCGAAAGGAGATCGACTAGTGCCTCAGCTACCTCCCAGCGTGCCGCTCTCCTGGTACCTGGCCCTCAGCCTGATTCTCTTCGTGTTAGGCATCGCCGGATTTCTATTCCGCCGCAACATCATTACCGTATTCATGTCGATCGAGCTCATGCTCAACGCCGTGAACCTCAGCTTCATCACGTTCTCGTACAAATTGAAACAGGTGGACGGACATATTTTTAGCTTCTTCGTGATGGTGGTGGCGGCGGCCGAAGCCGCGGTCGGCCTCGCGATAATCCTGACCGTGTTCAAGAACCGCCAAACGCTCGAAATCGACGAATTAAGCTCGCTCAAAAACTAAGATGCAACTTTGGTTGATACCTCTCCTACCGCTTGCCGGTTTCGCCGTGAACGGCCTGCTCGGCCGGCGCTTGCCGAAGTCCGCGATTAATGCGGTCGCCGCCGGCTCCGTGCTGCTGAGCTTTTTGTGGGTGCTGAAAACCCTGAGCGCGTTAGGCGTGTTCGGTGGCGGCAATCCATTGGAGCAGGCCTATGTAGAACATTATTTCACCTGGATTCAATCCGGCACCCTGAACATCGGCGTCGATTTCGCCATCGACCGCCTGACCGCCGTGATGCTGATGATCGTCACCGGCGTCGGCTTTTTGATTCACGTTTACGCCATCGGCTACATGGCGCACGAAGGCGGCTACTACCGTTTCTTCGCGTATCTCAACCTGTTCATGTTCTTCATGCTGACGCTGGTTCTCGGCGCCAACTTCCTGCTGCTGTTCGTTGGCTGGGAAGGTGTCGGGCTGTGCAGCTACCTGCTGATCGGCTTCTATTTCAGCGAAAAGTTCGCCACCGACGCCGGCAACAAAGCCTTCATCGTAAACCGCATCGGCGACTTCGGCTTTTCGCTGGCCGTGTTTCTCATCGTAGTCCACTTCGGATCGCTCGACTTCGCCACCGTCTTCGGCAAAGTGCAGGCGATGCCCGTCGAATCGAGCGCCGGTTGGATGACGGCCATCGCTCTGCTCCTCTTCGTCGGAGCCACCGGTAAATCCGCGCAGATCCCTCTATACGTATGGCTGCCCGACGCCATGGCCGGCCCCACGCCCGTCAGCGCCCTGATCCACGCCGCCACCATGGTCACCGCCGGCGTCTACATGGTCACCCGCAGCTCGTCGATTTTCCTGCACGCCCACGGCGCCCTCGAAGTAGTCGCGATCATCGGCCTGGCCACCGCGTTCTTCGCCGCCACCATGGGCCTCGCCCAGACCGACATCAAGAAGGTTTACGCCTACTCGACCGTTTCGCAGCTAGGCTACATGTTCCTAGGCCTCGGCACCGGAGCTTTCTCCGCCGGCATCTTCCATGTCATGACCCACGCCTTCTTCAAGGCGCTCTTGTTCCTCGGAGCCGGTAGCGTAATCCACGCCATGTCCGGCGAACAAGACCTGCGAAAAATGGGCGGCCTCCGCAAATACACACCGATCACCTTCTGGACTTTGCTTTGCGCCAGCGTAGCGATCGCAGGCGTCCCCCCGTTCTCCGGCTATCACAGTAAGGATGCGATCCTTGCGTCAGCCTACGAATACGCGCCCTGGATGTACTGGGTAGGCGTGTTCACCGCCGGCATGACCGCCTTCTACGTATTCCGCGCGTTCTTCCTAGCCTTCTTCGGCGAGCCGCGTTGGAAGGTGGACGCGCACGACGCCCATGGACACGATGCTCACGGCCACGGACACGGCGAGCCCCACGAGTCGCCTCCTTCGATGTGGATTCCCCTGGCAGTTCTCGCCGTCCTGAGTTTAGTCGGCGGCTACATCAATATTCCGAAATGGTTGGAGCCCATGTTCAAGGTGGCGCCAGAGGAGCCCGGAATTCCGTGGACCGCCATGGTCTCCGTCGCCGCCGGCCTCATCGGCATCGCCCTAGCCGCCTGGTTCTACCTGATCGCGCCCGCCATCCCCGAAGGCCTGGCGCGCACCTTCAGCACCCCCTACCGCTGGATCTACAACAAATATTTCGTCGACGAATTCTACGATTCGCTCGTCGTCGATCCAACCGTGGACGGCTCGCGTGCCCTGCTGTGGCGCGTAGTCGACGCCCGTGGCATCGATGGCATCGTGAACGGCGCCGGCAAGACCGCCCGCAGCGTCGGCGGCATCCTTAAACGAATGCAATCAGGTTCCATACGCAGCTACGCCGCCTGGGTGGTCTTAGGCTCGATCGCAGTGATCGTTGCCATCACCATGGCAGGAGGCGGCCGATGACCCTCCTCGACGCCGTTCTCTTCCTGCCGCTCATCGGCTTCTTCCTGCTGTTGCTGATCCCCAAGAGCAACCCCGGCCTCTCGCGCATGGCCGCTCTTGTCATCTCTCTGCTGATCTTCGTGATCTCGCTGGGACTCGTCAGCGGCCTCTCGCCGGACGGTTATGCTTTCGTTCACGATTCCGAATGGATCAGTTCGCCTCCCATCCGTTATCACGTCGGCTTAGATGGCTTGAGCCTGTGGCTGGTTATCCTGACGACGCTACTCACCCCGATCTCCGTGCTTGCATCGTGGAAACACATCGATCATCGCGTGAAAGAATTCTTCGCTTTTCTGATCCTCCTCGAGTTCGGCTTAATCGGCGTCTTCATCTCGCTCGACCTCTTCCTCTTCTACGTGTTCTGGGAAATCGGCCTGGTGCCCATGTATTTCCTGATCGGCATCTGGGGCCACGACCGCCGCATCTACGCCGCCGTAAAGTTCTTCATCTACACCTTCACCGGATCGGTCTTGATGCTGGCCGCCATCATCTTCCTATACAACCGCGCCGGAACCTTCGACTACACACAGATCGTCGCCCAATTGCAAAGCGGCCGCCTGGCTTTAAGCAGTCAGGTGGAAATGATCTCTGTTCCTGGCGTTCTTCATCGCCTTCGCCATCAAAGTTCCGCTCTTCCCGCTGCACACCTGGCTGCCCGACGCGCACGTCGAAGCCCCCACCGCCGGCTCCATCATGCTGGCCAGCGTCATGCTGAAGATGGGCACCTACGGGCTCGTCCGCTTCTGCCTACCGCTGTTCCCCAACGCCGCGCATAAATCCGCGCCCTGGGTGATCGCTCTCGCCGTCATCGGCATCATCTACGGCGCGCTGGTCGCGCTGGTCCAGCCCAACATGAAGAAGCTGGTGGCGTATTCATCCGTCAGCCACCTGGGCTTCGTAGTGCTCGGCATCTTTTCATTCACCCAGCAAGGCCTCGACGGAGCGGTGTACCAGATGCTGAATCACGGCATCTCCACCGGCGCGCTGTTCGTGCTGGTCGGCTATCTCTACGAACGCCGCCATTCGCTCGAAATCTCAGCCTACGGCGGCGTCGCCACGCCCGCGCCGAATCTGGCGATCGTGTTCCTGATCGCCACCCTGGCCTCCATCGGCCTGCCGATGCTGAACAACTTCGTCGGCGAGTATCTGGTCCTGCAAGGCGCGGCGTTCTCAAGCTTCACCGCGACCGTGTTCGCCGCCATCGGCGTCATTCTCTCCGCCTGCTACATGCTGTGGCTGTATCAGCGAATCTTCTACGGCAAACCATCAGAATCGTTAAGCCATCACATGCCCGACCTGAGCGGCCGCGAATGGGCCGCCATCCTTCCCCTGCTTCTGTTAATGCTGTGGATGGGCACCTACACCCAAACCTTCCTGCCCTCGATCAGCGCCCAGAACGCACGAATCCTCGACATGAGCAAACAACGGACTGCGGCTGTGCCAACTCCGGTTGTAAACGAGGTGGCGAATGCCCGCTAACATGTTCCCCACCGGCGTCGAATACTTCCGCATCCTGCCGGAAATGATCCTGACCATCGCCGGCATGCTGATGATGTTCCTGGAAGCCGTCTTCACCAACGACGACCAGCGCAAGATCTTCGGACCCTTCTCCATCGTCGCGCTGCTAGCCGCCTTGGTAGCGTCGATCTCCGCCGCCGGAGACCCCGGCGCTGCCTTCAGCAACATGCTGATCATAGACGGCTTCGCGACCTTCTTCCGAGTCCTGGTCATCGGCATCGGCGTGATCGCGATCCTAAGCTCCACCGAATATCTGCGCCGCGAGAACTCCCCCGGCGGCGAATACTACGCCCTGATCCTGTTCAGCATCGTCGGCCAGTGCGTGATGGTCACCGCTAACGAACTGATCATGATCTTCATCGGCCTGGAGATTTCCTCCATCGCGTCCTACGTTCTAGCCGGCTATCTGCGCGACGACCCGCGCAACAACGAATCCGCCCTAAAATATTTCCTGTTAGGCTCCTTCGCCACCGCGTTCCTGCTGTATGGCGTAGCCTGGATCTACGGCTTCACCGGTTCGACCAATCTCGATCACATCCGCAGCGCTCTGCAAACCTCGACGCCCCCTCTAGCCCTGGCCGGAGCCGCAGCCGCCCTCATGTTCGTCGGATTCGGCTTCAAGATTTCCGCCGCCCCCTTCCAGATCTGGGCTCCCGACGTCTATCAGGGCGCGCCCGCCCCCGTTTCCGCATTCCTCTCCGTAGGCCCCAAAGCCGCCGCCTTCGCGATTCTGCTGCGCGTCTTCATGACCGCCTTCGGCCCCATCGCCACCCGCTGGGAGCCCATCGTCTGGGTCTGCGCGCTCGCCACCATGATCGTCGGCAACTTCGCCGCGCTCCAGCAAACGAACATCAAGCGCATGCTGGCCTACAGCTCCATCGCCCACGCCGGCTACGTTCTGGTGGCCGTGACCGCGCACTCCGAGCATCGGATCCGCCGCCGCCATGTTCTATCTGGCCGCCTACGCCTTCACCAACCTCGGCGCCTTCGCCGTCGTGACTTATTTCTCGCGCCGCGGCGAACGCTACGTCGCCATCGAAGACTTCGCCGGACTCTCCCAGCGCCAGCCCGCCATGGCCGCCATGCTGACCATCTTCCTGCTGAGCCTGATCGGCGTCCCGCTCACCGGCGGCTTCTTCGGCAAGTTCTACATCTTCAAAGCCGCGCTCGACGCCAATCTGGTTTGGCTGACCGTCCTGGGCCTGCTCAACAGCGCCGTGGCCGCGTATTACTACTTGCGCATCCTGGTCATCATGTATTTCAAGGAGCCGGGCGAGTCGCTCGAATCCCTCGAAGCCCCCGGCATCGGCTTGAAGATCGCCGTTTACGCGTCCGCGCTAGGCACCTTGGTTCTCGGCATCTTTCCCGGGTGGGTGCTCGACATCGCCACCCGCGCCGCGCTCAAGTAGGCCGTGATCGTCATCGAAACCCCGCGTCTGCTGATGCGCCACTACACCATCGACGATGTAGACGCGCTAGCTGAAGTTCTGTGCGATCACGACAACATGCGCTTCTTCCCCAACCGCTTCGAGCGCAAGGACGCCGAGGAGTGGATCCAAAAGAATATGCGCCGTTACGCCGAAGACGGCGTCGGTGGATGGGCGCTGATCCTAAAACCCGATCACAAATTCGCCGGCTACTGCGGACTCGTCCGCCGCGAAGTCGACGGGGCCAAAGAAATCGAAGTCGGCTACGCGATAGCCCGCCACGCCCAAGGCCGAGGCATCGCCACCGAAGCGGCCCGCGCCTGCATGGACTATGCGTTCACAACTCTCGACGAACAACGCATTATCTCGCTGATCCGTCCGGAGAACTCGCCCTCACGCCGCGTCGCTGAACGCAACGGCCTCACCGTCGAAAAAGAAATCGACTTCCAAGGATTGCCGCACCTGGTCTACGTCGGCCGCCGCACCTAAAAGTGCAGACGCAGATCCGCGAACCGCTCTACCCGCAGAAACTTCCCATCGCCCGCTTCCCGCAAATCCTGATGCTCCAGCACCCAAGTGTGCGGATGCGGCACCAGCACTGCATTCAGCCCCGCTTCCAGCGCCGGATTGATGTCGGACTTCGGCGAATTCCCGATCATCCACGTAAAATCGCGCGCCAACCCCCGCTCCGCCACCAGCCGCGAGTAAGCCGGCGCGTCTTTCTCCTTCACCACTGCCGTATGTGCGAAGTACCGCCCCAGTTCCGAACGGTCCACTTTCATCAGCTGCTCGTCCGGATTGCCCTTGGTGAACAGCGTCAACTCGTGACGCTCACTCAAGTAAAAGAGCGTTTCCTCCACCCCGTCTATCACTTCGATGGGCTGTTCCAAGATACGCTCTGCCAGCGACAGCACATGCCGCAAGTCGTCGTCTTTGATCTCCCGCTCCGCCAGATGCTGATACGCCTGCTGCAAATTCCGGCCGAAGTTCTTTGACCCATAACCATGAATTTTCGAATTCACCAGCTCAATTTCGTTCAGTACATCCCGCACCTGCACCGGCGTGAGCGCGGAGTGATCCAGGAAATCGCAAAAGTCGTCGAACGCACGCTCGAAGTAAATGTTGTTCTCCCAGAGCGTATCGTCAGCGTCGATCAGTAGGGTCAGCCGGCTCACTAAACCTCCGGAAGCTTCCCGCCATGTCCGTTCCGTGGAGCCACCTGCTTCACCCGCTCCACGCGCCGCTGGCGAATGAGAAATCCCGGCAGAAACTCCGCCAATTGCCGTAACCGCTCCGCCTCGCTGCGTGCCGAAAGTAGCGCCTGCCGCAACCCCAAATCCTGAATCGGCCGCGCCAACCTGAAACTCAACTGCGGATCGTCGGTGTTCGCAGCCGGCAGCGGACCCTCCGCCGTCAGCGCCCGCAATTCGTTATAGCCCGAAATCGCCCGCGCGCGAAACTCGTCTTCGGGCAGCGTCTGATCTTCATCGTCGAAGTAATCCACTTCGCCGCGCAGGAATGCTCTTTCGTCATTGATACGCTCGATCTCAAACCGCCGCCGCCCCACCGCCAGAATGTCCAGCCGCCCGTCGGGATATTCGCGTAGCACACGCTCGATCACCGCCGTGCAGCCGGTGTTCACGATGCCCTTCTCGTTAGCCAGCACCACGCCGAATTCGATCTTATCGCGCAGCACCTCCGCGATCATTTCCTTGTAGCGATCCTCGAAAATATGCAGCGGAAGCTCCGCCTCGGGCAACAGCACGATCTGGAGCGGAAACAACGGAAGCCATCCCTGCATGCTACTATTATCACTTTCGCGGGCACATGATTCTCAAGCTCAAGCAGACCCCCGGCATCTACCTGGTAGGGTTCATGGGATGCGGTAAATCGAAGGTGGGAAGCGCGCTGGCCGACGAACTGGGCTGGAGTTTCTACGATCTCGACGACGAAATTGAGAAGGCCGCCGGCACATCCATCGCCGAGCTCTTCGACCAGCAAGGCGAAGCCGCCTTCCGCATTCTAGAAACCCAAGTGCTCAAGAAACGCGTCTACAACGTGCGCACCGGCCGTCCGCAGGTAGTCGCCCTCGGCGGCGGTACCTTTACCATCCAGGAGAATTTCGAACTGGCTTCGAACCACGGCGTCACCATCTGGCTCGACGCGCCGCTGGAAATAATCGCGCGCCGAATCGCCTCTGAGACCCACCGCCCGCTCGCCCGCGATCCCGTACGCCTGCAAGCGCTCTACGCCGACCGTCGCGACGCCTACACCCGCGCCGATTACCGCATCGCCACTGAAGATCAAGCTCCCGCCGCCATTGTGGCGACTATTTTAGCCTTGCCGCTCTTCACGCCGTGAGCCGCCCCCACGCGCTCGCCATTTTCCGCGCCGCCCTCAGCGCGGCGGACCCTGAGAAAGCTGTACGATCCCACGTCACAACCGGCGGCAAGATTCTACGTGTAGACCAGCGCCGCTACCGCCTAGCCGATTTCGATCGCATCCAGGTGGTCGGAGCAGGGAAGGCCAGCGCCCGCATGGCGCAAGCCATCGATCGCCTCCTGGGCAGCCGCGTGACCGGCGGCTGGATCAATGTTCCTGACGACACGACGGTCCGTATACGCAAAATACATCTGCATCCGGCAGGCCATCCTGTTCCCGACCAGCGCGGTGTCGAAGGCGCCCGCCAGATCGCGCAAATCGCCAGCCAGAGCGGTCCGCGCGATCTGCTCATCTGTGCAATCTCCGGCGGCGCGTCAGCCCTAATGCCGCTACCAGCCCCGGGGATCACGCTAGCAAAAAAGAAGTTGATCACCAAGCGTCTGCTAGCCTGTGGCGCTACCATCCATGAGATCAATACAGTGCGCAAGCACTTGTCCGCAATCAAAGGTGGACACCTGGCCGCGCTAGCCGCCCCAGCAACCGTGATTACATTGGTACTCTCCGACGTCATCGGCGACGATCTCAGCGTGATCGGCTCGGGGCCAACCGTCCTCGACACCACCACCGTAGCCTCCGCCGCCGCCGTGCTGAAACACTACGGCATCCCGCTGCCTCCTCTAACGGAAACACCGAAGACGCAAGTCGCGGCGCAAAACGTGATCGTAGGCAGCAACCGTCAATCCATCGACGCAGCAGCGAAGAAGGCCAGAGACCTGGGCTATCGCACCATAGTTCTGTCCACCACCATCGACGGCGAAACCCGCGACATCGCCCGCATGCACGCCGCCATCGCCCGCGAAACCATCGCCCAGAGCGGCCGCCGCGTCTGCTTCTTATCCGGTGGCGAAACCACCGTCACGCTGCGTGGCAAAGGATTAGGCGGCCGCAATCAGGAATTCGTACTGGCCGCAGCCATCGCTCTTGCCGACCAGCCACAAGTCACAATTTTCAGCGCAGGCACCGACGGCATCGACGGCCCCACCGACGCCGCCGGAGCCATCGCCGACGCAACCACGGCGCGCGTCGACGCCGCGAAGTTCCTAGCCAACAACGACTCCTATCATTTCTTCGAGAAAGCCGGCGGCTTGGTCAAGACCGGCCCGACAGGAACCAACGTGATGGACGTCAGAATCCTATTGGTCTAACTTTTGCAGCGGAGCGTTAGCGCCAGCGACCACCGCCTGCTGCACCGCAATATCCCCGCGATGCGTTTCGAGTTCGATCGACGCCCCGCCGCCCACCGCCCCGCGCAACGTTCCCTGCCGCCCCTTGGTTTCGAGCGCCAGCCCGCCCCCGAAAGGATTCGAAATGTCGCCGTTCTCGGTCGTCGCATTCAGCGTAAACTGCGCCCCCGCCGGCAGCGCCAGCCGGATATCGCCCGACCGCAAATGCGCCTGAATGCGTCCCAGCGGCAGCGCCGGCGTCAGATTCAAATCCCCGCGATCGAGCGTAATGTCCAGCGGTCCCGTGAAGTCGCTGATCTGCACGTCGCGCGACCGCCCCGTCAAATGCGTCGGCCCACTGAGCTTCGAGCCCGTGAAGTCGCCCAGCGTCATGCTCACTTGCCCGGGCACGCTCTCAATGTTGAATTCCGTCTGCGTGCCAGTGAAATGCACCGGCTTGGCGAGCTTCTTGAGCGCGATGGTCCCCGTGTAGGCCCCGTCGATGCTGGCTTCCCCGCCCAGGTCCTCTAACTCGATATCGGAACCGCGCCCTTTGATCTCGACCGCGCCCTTCACCGCCGACATATGAATGACGTCGCTCCGGCGCAGTTCCACCCGCGCATCCCCGCCGATATTGTTCAAGCGCACTCCAGCATTGTCAGACGTAATCGCGACCGATCCCGCAATATCGTTGATGTCCAGATCGCCGTTGCGCCCGTGGACCTCCACGCTCGCGCCCTTAGGCACGCTGATTTCCAGCGTCGCCGAAACCCGCCCCGAGCGCCCCGCCTGATCCGGCTGCACCCGGATCACAACATTGTTCGCGTCCCCTTCAATCGCAAACGGAGACCCGTCATTGCTCTGTCCGGCTTCCTTTTCACCCAGCCCGCGAATCGTCTTGTGTCCCGTGACCTTTACCGAATCCATATCCACGCCGTTGATCTTCGCATCGCCGCGAAAGTCTTCGAGCAGCACATGGGGAGCATGCGAAGAAGCCTTCTCCCCGCTCAACGGATACTCATAGCGCTCGCCCTCGAACAGATCCAGGCCGTCTAGTTGGATATGCTCGGGAAACCAGTTAGAGATTCCATGCACCGTACGAATGCTCAGCCCGAAAAGGCACAGGAACACGATCAAGACCCACTCGCCGCCCGACAGTCCCCGCGCGGGCAAAGGCTTTGCTGCCGCCGACCAAGACAGAATCTCCACGATCCGCAGCAGCCCCCAGCCAATCAGAATCACCGGCCAGTAGCGCGCCAGATATTCCATCAAAGGCAAGCCCGGATAAAGCGTCCGCGCCAGCAGCAGCGCACCTAGTGCGATCAAAAGTATCGGAGCGGCAAACGAAGTTCTACGCATACTTACCCTCAAGCCTTGCGATGTCCCAGATAATCGCCCAGCCACATGACGCCCATCACAATCAACAGCACCGGCCACGTCCGAGTGAAGCTGACTCCGCCCGAGTGATCGATCAGAAACAGCGTGCCCAACGTCACCAGGATCACTGGGCCCCGAGTCGCCCGCCACAGCGATACGTCATTAGTGTTCATTTTTGGTCTCCGTGATGCGCTCATAGAGCAGATACAGCCCCAGCACAATCAGCGCCGCCGGCCAGTAACGCAGCAGTCTCCCGATCTTCAGAACTTCCAGGTTGTCCAGCAAAAACAAAATCCCGAACGCGATCAGCAGCGCCGGAGCCAGCGGAAAACGCGATGGCGCCGCGCTGTCCCGTCGCACTAAACCTGAAAACTCGTCCACCATTTCCCCGTCGCGCCGCTTCTTGGCCGTGTGATACGCCTCAAAGCACATGTAGAAGACGAAGGTCGGAATCATCAGCCCAAACAGCGGCTCAAACCCGCGCGCCGCGCCCGAGCTCAGAATGCTGATGATCGATCCAAAGATGACAACGTGCACCAGTCCTTTGGCGTACTGCCCGTTATAAACCGCGCCCACACCTGGAATGAATCCCAGGATAAAAGCCAGCCCCGGCGATACCCGCGCATCCGCTTTCGCCAGTGGTGGAGGCGTAGCATGATAAGCAGGCGCCGTGTAAGGCGACGGTGGTTCGCTAGGCAGCGGCGGCGGAGTCGCAGCCGCCACCCGCGCCTGCGGGCCATGCTCGGTGCAATACAGCGTTCCCTCCGCCGCCGTGGAGTTCGTCTCGTCGAGCGCCTTCCCGCACACCCGGCAGTAGCCGATAATATTCGCTTCCGAGCTCATTTTTTCTCCGCCCCCTTGGGGTTCTGCGGCGGCCGCAACCCGTTATCCGTCCCGCCGCCCGTCGTGCCCTGCTTCGTCCACTCTTCCAATTGCGACTGCACCTCGTACACCAATTGCAGGCTCTGATACCCCTTCACCGCCCGGTCCCACGATCGCTCTACCGTATTCTCCGCAGCCGACCAGAACCGCCCCACCATGGCCAGCGACAGCACCGCCATCGCCATCCCCATCGCAAACCTCGGCTGCAACAGGAATCCAGCGCGCCGCCCCAGCAGCCGCTCCAACCACGAAGGCTTGATCACCCCGCGGCTGTTGCCGTTCGTGACCTCAAACAGAATCCGGTTTACCAGCGCCGGAGGCGGATCGACAATCGCTGCCCGCTCCATGAATCCCATCGCCCCTGCCGCATCGCTTGCTAGTTCCGCGCAGGATGCGCACCCGCTCTGGTGCTCCTCGACGTCAGCCTTGGGTTCGCTCCCGAGCGTACCGTCCAGGTAATCGGCCAGCAGGATCTCGAATTCCGTGCAAGTGATCTGGCTCATACCGCCACCTGCTGCGTCCGCCGCAAGATGCGCGCCAGATCGGCGCGGCCGCGGTTCAATCTCGATTTGACGGTGCCTTCCGGGATCTCCAGCACTTGCGCAATCTCGCGGTACTCCAGCTCTTCCAGATCCCGCAGGATGACCGTCTCGCGCAATTCCGGAGAAAGTTTTTGCAGCGCCGCCTGCAGCATCTCGCTGGCTTCCCGGCCTGCCAGCATACCATCTGCGCGAGCCGAAGCGGCCGTGGTGTTCTCGATCGTCGGCAGCCGGTCCTCCAGAGAATCCGAAGCCCGGTCCAGCTTGTTCTTGCGATAGTCGTCGATCAGCAGGTTCCGTGCCAGCCGCCCCAGCCATACACCGAACGACCCTTCGCCCGCGCGAAAATTCTTCAGCGACCGGAATACGCGCAGAAAAACTTCCTGCGTCAAATCCTGCGCCTTGTGATCCGACCCCGTGAAGCGGAAACAGATGGCATAAACCCGCCGCGTGTGCACGCGGACCAGTTCCTCCCAGGCGGCTTCTTCGCCCGCCAGGCAGCGCTCGATGATGGGTTGATCGGCGTCCAAGGAAGTCTTTCGCGTGTCGTGGATGCTGGATGAGGCCCCGCTGACCCCCACCATCATCTGCCGAACTGCCGCTGTCGCTTCCATTCCGTGTCCTGTTTACTAGAACGTAGGTAGCGCTTCAGAAGTTCGTTTCTACATTCTACTTCCCTTTGCTGCTGCTCTTGGCGTAATCTTAGACACGAACCCCAGATCATGACTTGCCCCTTCTGCGCCCACCGCCAGGACCGCGTCATCGACTCCCGCGAAAGCAAGGAAGGCGACGTCATCCGCCGCCGCCGCGAGTGCCTGAAATGCGAGCGCCGCTTCACCACCTATGAGCGTAGTGACGAAGTGCCCTACATGGTCGTCAAACGGGATGGAAGACGTGAGAAATTTGACCGCCAAAAAGTACTGGAAGGCTTGATTAAAGCCTGTGAAAAGCGCCCTGTGGCCATGGCAAAACTGGCCGAGGTTGTCGATGAAGTCGATTCAATGCTTGCAGATAGCGCCGATCGTGAGATTTCAACCACAGCCATCGGCGAGTTGCTCATGGACCGCCTGCGGACGCTCGATAAGATCGCGTACGTGCGCTTTGCGTCCGTCTACCGGGATTTTCAAGATGTGGAGGCATTTGTTACCGAACTGAAAGACCTGTTGCAGCGACGCGGCTAACGCTTTTGGGTGAAACCAAAGGCGTCCAACAACATCTTTTGTAATAGGGACTTAACAGAAAGCCAGAACGCTGATATACTGGGATGCGGCATGCGTCTGGCCTACGGATGGAGTGTGCGGACTCATCTGTAAGATAAATATAGGCTTATGAGTCATGGCGACTTATGCCCCGACCGGAACGTCATCCGGGGTTGGGGGAGGTGGATGCATTGGATCAGTTCGAAGATCAATTTGAGGGCCCCAGCCAGGAACCGCTAGGGCTACCCTTCGATGAAGAAGGGGGCTTCTTCCATCCGGAGGAAGTTCATGATACCGAAGAGTTTGCGGCTGCCCATCCGGTAGAAGAGTCCATCTATACCGATGACCCGGTACGCGTGTATCTACGCGAAATGGGAGCCGTCCCCCTGCTCACCCGCGAGGGTGAAGTCAATCTTGCCCGCCGCATGGAACGCGGTAAACTGCGGATGCAGAAGGCCATTAGCCGCTCTGCTTTGGTCCAGCTCCACGCGGTCGAGATCTGCGAACAGATCCGCAAGGAAGTCGAAGACCTGGACGCCTTTGTCGATCTGGGCGACCTCGAAGTCGAAAGCGCGGCCTACGCCAAGCGCCGCAATGAAGTTAAACAGCAGCTCGCCGATATCGTTTCTCTGCACAAAAAGCTGGCCCAGCTGTCCGATAAGCTGGACGCCGTTCCGGCCAGCAATAAGAAACTGAAGCGCCGTGCCGCCGGTAAAGTGGCCCGCTGTTGGGTGGAAGTTTCCCAAGCCATTCGCGCCGTGCCCTTCTACAGTTCGCAGTGGAAGATGTTCGCCAAGGAAATCGAGCGCGTCGTCGAAGAGCTGTCGCATCTCGATCACGAGCTGCGCAAGCTCGAAGGCCGCAGCAGCCAGACCGCCCAGGCCAAAGCCAAGGAAATCAAGCGCGAGATTCGCAAGCGCGAACAAATCGCCGGAGCTCCGCTCATCGACCTGAAACACACCATGTCGGTGATCCGCCATGGTGAAATCGAAGCCGAACGCGCCAAGAAAGACCTGGTCGAAGCCAACCTCCGCTTGGTCGTTTCCGTCGCCAAGAAATACGTGAACCGGGGCCTGCATCTTCTGGACCTGATCCAGGAAGGCAACATCGGCCTGATGCGCGCCGCCGATAAATTCGAATACCGCCGCGGCTACAAGTTCTCGACCTACGCCACTTGGTGGATTCGCCAGGCCATCACCCGCGCCATCGCCGACCAGTCGCGCACCATCCGCATCCCCGTTCACATGAACGAGTCGATGAATAAGTTCCTACGGGCCACCCGCGAGCTCGAAAAGGAGCTCGGCCGCGCCCCCACCAACGACGAAATCAGCCGTCGCATGGACATCCCCGTGGAGAAGGTTCAGAAACTCAAGACCATCTCCCGCGATCCCGTGTCGCTCGAAACCCCCGTCGGCCGCGACGGTGAATCCGCTCTCGGCGATCTCATCGAAGACCGCTGGGTAGGGTCGCCCGTCGACGCCGTGATCGACACCAACGTCCGCGACGAAACCGCCAATATCCTCAAGACCCTGTCTCCGAAAGAGGAGAAGGTGATCCGCCTGCGCTTCGGCATCGGCTGCGAGCGCGAGCACACGCTCGAGGAAATCGGCCAGGAGTTCGACGTAACCCGCGAACGCATCCGCCAGATCGAAGCCAAGGCCCTGCGCCAACTCCGTTCCCCCGAGCGCGCCCGCCACCTGCGCGCGCTGCTGGCCGCGCGGTAGCCCTAGATCACCTCGATATTTCCGCGGCCCAAATGCGCAGAAGCAAGCGCGTTGTCTCGTGTAAGAAGAGTTGCGGCGAGGACTTCGGTGAGCGCCAGATAACAAGCGTCATAAGCGGAGAAATTGTGTCGAAGGTCCCAGATTCGTTCCAGATACGGATAATGGGGGTGCCTTAGGATTCTCAATTTCCTGAATTGCACCAGGGCTTGTTCAACTCGCGTGGTTGATATCGCTCCTTGCCCGGAGCTGGCGCCGGAAGGCGCTCACTACTTCGATGTCGAGAAGATGCGGCGCATGCAATACTCCTTCGCCGCCCAACCGGGCGAGAATTCGTTGTCCAGCTGATGTGTCGCCCAGTAATTCGACCGCCGCCGAAGCGTCCAGCACAATCACCGGCTGTCACGCATTTTCCGGACGGTCTTAGCCACGGGCTCGGACCACGCGACCGGCGGTAACTTAGCGATCTCCGCCAAAGTTTCTTTTAAAGTCGGTTGCTCGGCGATGAGCTGAATCTCCCTGAGCAGATAATCCGACAGAGACATGCCTTCCATGGCCGCACGCGCTTTCAGCTTGCGATGCAGCGCGTCGGGTACATGGCGGAGCTGGATCATCTTGGGCATGTGCTAAACATACTTGCATGTGCATCACATGTCAACCCGCGGCGCGCGAAAATCGGCTAAGATAAATCTCAAGGAAGCAACATGTCGTCAGCGGAGGTGACCGCCATGCAAGTTCGTAACGTCCTGCTCGGGATCACTCTATTGGGAGCGTCCCTGTCCGCGCCCGCCCAGTGGATCAACCAGCCCACTCCCGGCACTCCGCGCACCAAAGACGGCAAGCCGATTCTGACCGCCCCTGCGCCCCGCCGCGAGGGCAAACCCGACCTCTCCGGAGTCTGGGAAGTAGAAAGCTCCCCCCGCAAAGAAGTGGAAAAGATGCTCCTCCCCGGCGGTGAAAACGGTCTGGGTGAAGATGTCCCTTCCAAATATTTCCTGAATTTCTTCTCCGATTTCCCGTTCCTCCACGAGCCTTTTCAGCCCGCCGCCGGCAAGGCATATGGCGAACGCATGAAGAGCGGCGAGAAGCCGCCCACGCTATGCCTGCCCCCCGGCCTGCCCGTAATGGACCTCTCACCCGGCCCGTTCAAGTTCGTCCCCACGCCCGGCTTGCTCATCATGCTCTATGAGGGCGACAGCAACTTCTTCCGCCAGATCTACACCGACGGCCGCAAGCTTCCCGCCGACCCGCAACCGAGCTGGCTAGGCTATTCCGTAGGGAAATGGTCGGGCGACTGGTTCGTCATCGATACCATCGGCTTCAATGATAAAAGCGGCATGGATGCGATGGGCCATCCCCACACCGCCGACATGCGCTTGACCGAACGCTTCCGCCGCCGCGACTTCGGACACATGGATCTGGAAATCACGGTTGACGATCAGAAGACCTACACCCAGCCGGTCACTGTCAAGGTCAGCCTGCGCCTGATCCCCGACAGCGATGTTATCGAGTCCTTCTGCACCGAAGGCGAAAGCGATCTCGCCCACATGCGCGGCCAGTAGGCGTCAGCGTTTCGCCTTCACATCCGGCCGAGCGTCCGGCACGAAACCGTCGCGGTTCGGCATCTTGACCTTCGGCAGCGTCGTCGCGTTGATCTCATCATTCTCGCCCACGATTCCGTTAGCGTTCAGAATGAACCCGACCACCGAATAAATCTCATCCGCTTGCAGCGTCCCCGGCTGATCGTATGGCATCGCTCGCCGGATGTAATCGAACACCGTGGTCGCATACGGCCAATAGCTGCCCACCGTCTTCACCGGCTTGGGAATATTCAGCGTCCCCTTGCCGCCCACCAGCGCTGGATACTGCCCCTCCCGCCCCTGCGCCTGGTCGTTATGGCAAACCGCGCACTTGGCCTTGAAGATGTCCTTGCCCTTGACCGCAGTGCCGCTGCCTGCCGGAAGACCGCGCCCGTCCGGGAAGACCGTGATGTCCATCGCCTTGATCTTGTCTTCGTTAGCCGGCTTGCCGATGCGCGCTTCCTGCCCGAACGCCGCTACACCCAGCAGCGCCATACCTGCAAACTTAAACGCCCTGCGCAACATGCGACACGCTCCCATCCGCTCGCACATACCAGGCTTTGATCTGATTGTTGTGATAGCTGTAATTCCGCCCGCGCGCCGCCAGCATTTCGTCGGCGCTGGGTTGCAGATACCCAGTGTCGTCGGTAGCCCGCGATTGCAGCGTCGCCGCGCCGCCATCCCAAGTCCAGGGCATGCGGAACCGCGTGAACGCCTTCGTGAACCCAGCCTGTTGCAATTCAGCGTCCTTCCAAGTCTTGCCGTCTACCGAAACTTCCACGCGCTGAATCTTCCCGCGCCCCGACCACGCAAGTCCCGTGATCTCGTAAGTGCCCGCCCCGCCCGGCATCTTCTGCCCGCCCGCCGGACGCGTGATCACCGACTTCGCCTCCAACTCAAAGCTGAACTGCCGAGCCTTCCCATCCGGCATCAAATCCGTATAGAACGCCGTCTCATGCGTAGTCATCGACGGCCCATCCGCCACGTTCAACCGCCGCAGCCATTTAATATTGGTGTTGCCCTCCCACCCCGGCAGCAGCAACCGCATCGGATAACCCTGCTCCGGCCGAATCGGACCGCCGTTCTGTCCGTAAACGATCATCGCGTCGTCCAGCAACTTCGCGATCGGAATACTGCGCGTCAGCCGGCAAGCATCGCCGCCCTCCGCGATCACCCACTTGGCCGTCGGCTTCACTTTCGCCTCCGCCAGCAGCAGCTTCACTGGGACCCCAGTCCACTCGCTGCAACTCGCCAGCCCGTGACTCTGCTGCGGGTCAGGAGCCAGATTCCCCGAGTACTCGCTGCGCCCGTTCCCCGAACACTCCACAAAATGAATCCGCGACGCCGACGGAAACCGCTTCAAATCCGCCAGCGTGTAAACCAACGGCTGCTCCACCAACCCGTGAATCAGCAATTCGTGGTTTGCCGGATCGATGTCCGGCACCCCCGAGTGGTGCCGCTCAAAATGCAACGAAGCGGGAGTGATGATCCCGTAAGTATCCTGCAAAGGCGTCCGCGAAGCCCCCGTCGCCGGAGTCTTCGATTCGGGCGGCACCGCCCTTGCCGACGTCTCGTGCGGCGACCGTGCGCCATACTTCGACGGCGGCGCGCCCAGCGCGCTAGGAGTCTCCTGTTTAGCCGTATTACAGGCCGTAAGCGTAGCCAGCCCCGCTCCCAGGGAAAGCAGGCTCCGCCGGCTAGGTTCCTTAGTTTTCATGTCGTTCAGAATATCACGCCGCACTTTCCTGCATCCTTCCCCTAGGATCTGCTTCTAATACATACAGTTGGTTTACAATCAATAGGTAACCCCTCACATGGTCCCTGTCGCCCCCAAAACCGCCGTCCAATCGGCGCAAACTCTTCTCGGCCAGATCGGGAATACCCCTTTGATCCGCCTGGCAAAGGTCGATGACGACCTCGCCGGCGTCGAAATCTACGCCAAAGCCGAGTTTTTCAACCCCGGCGGCTCCGTAAAGGACCGCGCCGGATTGAACATGATTCTCGAAGGCGAGCGCTCCGGCAAACTGACCAAAGACACCGTTCTGCTCGACGCCACCAGCGGCAACACAGGTATCGCGTACGCCATGATCTGCGCCATCAAAGGCTACCGCGCGAAGTTGTGTTTGCCATCCAACGCCTCGCACGAACGCAAACAGATTCTGAAGGCCTACGGCGCCGAAATGGTCTTCTCCGACCCAGGAGAAGGCTCCGACGGAGCCATCCGCCTCTGCCAGAAAATCTTCGCCGAAGGCGCGGAGAAATACTTTTATCCCGATCAATATGGCAACTCCGCCAACTGGCGCGCCCATTTCGAAGGCACGGGCGCTGAAATTATCAAGCAAACCAACGGGCGCGTCACGCACTTTGTAACCAGCATGGGAACCAGCGGAACTTTCACCGGCACCGCCCGCCGCCTCAAGCGCGACGTCCCTGGGGTGAAAGTCATTTCCGCCCAGCCGTCCTCCGGATTCCACGGCCTTGAAGGCCTGAAACACATGCCCACCGCCATCGTGCCCGCCATCTACGACCCCACGCTGGCCGATGATAATCTGTGGTTAGAGACCGAAGACGCCTACGCCATGACGCGCTGGCTCGGCCGCCACGAAGGTCTGCTGGTAGGAATGTCCTCCGGCGCCAACGTCCACGCCGCCCGCGAAGTCGGCAAAAAGTTAGCCGCCGCAGGCCAAAGCGGCGTGATCGTAACCGTGCTGGCCGACGGCGCCACGAAATATTTGAGTGAGTCCTTCTGGAATGATTAAAATTAACGACGCAGCGTGGCAAGCTATGGTGGCCCACGCCGAAGCGAAATTTCCCAACGAGTGCTGCGGCGCCATGATCGGTTCCATTGATGGCGATGTAAAAGCAGT
>CAVVZG010000195.1:0-4802 GCA_963752205.1 Bryobacterales bacterium
TGGCCATGGCCGTTTCCGCGCTGCTTTCAAAACGCGTCAATCGCATCATTCTCACCCGCCCGGCGGTCGAAGCCGGCGAGCGTCTGGGCTTCCTGCCGGGCACCTTGCAGGAAAAAGTGGACCCTTACCTGCGTCCGCTTTACGACGCGCTCTACGACATGATCGAGGCGGAAAAAGTCGAGAAGCTGCTGGAGCGTAACACCATCGAAATCGCGCCCCTGGCGTTCATGCGCGGCCGCACTTTAAGCGACAGCTTCATCATCATGGACGAAGCGCAGAACACTTCGCCGGAGCAGATGAAAATGATCCTGACGCGCCAGGGATTCAACTCGAAGATGGTGGTCACCGGCGACGTGACGCAGATCGATTTGCCGCAAGGCACGCGCAGCGGCTTGATCGAAGTGGTGGACGTTCTGCGTAACGTTGAAGGCATCAGCTTCGTGCAGTTCGATGACCGCGACGTGGTGCGCCACAACCTGGTGCAGAAGATCGTCAAGGCCTACGAGCGTTACAACGAGGTCATCGGCGCCAACCGCCAGTTGTCGCTCAAACTAGCCGACACGGCGCCCGCCGAGGCTGCCGCGGAGCCGGTTCCCGTTCCTGAAACAGCGGCCTGAGGCCGCTCCCCAATGTCACCCGACGACATTCCGTTGTTGTTTCATACTTCCCGTAGAGTACGGCGCGAAGAACTGCGCCAATTTTTGGGCGAGCTAACGCGGCGCGTGGCGCGGGGGCGAACCATCGCCTGCCTGATCGCGGATGACGCTGAGATCCGCCGCCTCAACCGCCAATTCCGCGGCAAGAACTACGCCACCGACGTGCTTTCATTCCCCGCGGGAGAGCCGAACGGGCTCGCGGGCGACATCGCTATATCTATAGACCGCGCGCGGGCGCAGGCCGCCGAGCACGGCCATACGATCGCCGACGAGCTGCGCATTTTGATGCTGCACGGCGCGCTGCACCTCGCTGGCATGGATCATGAAAGCGACTCGGGCGAGATGGCACAAGCGGAAATCCGCTGGCGCAAACGCCTGGGTTTACCCGGCGGACTCATCGAGCGTGCGCAATGACGCTGCTATTTTTAGTCCTGGACGCGATCGTCGCCATCCTGGTGACGCTGGCCACGACGATACAGGTGCTCTACCTGGAATCGCTGCGCATCCGAGCACGCGAGCTGCCCTCGCTAGAATTTTTCAAAGCCACGCTGGAAACGAAAATCGGACTTGAGACCGAACTGGGTGCGCTGACGTTCTCCCTGGTAAAACATCTCGGGTTAGCGGTGGTGGGCTGCCTGACCCTGGCGCTCACGGCGCAGAACGCCGGGGATTGGGAGGCGCTGATCGTAGCCGTTCTGCTGGTCTCGTTCTTCGCCATCGTCGGCACTTACATGATCCCGCAGGTGGTTTATCGCAAGACCACCGGCCAGGGTTTGCTGCCGCTGGTTCCACTGTTCCGAGCGATGGCCCTGTTCGTTCGGCCGCTCACTTGGGCGCTCAACTTTTTGCAGTCTGTGTTCGATCTGGGTGACCATCCGCAAGCCGATGAGGCCCCCACGCCCGAGGAGCACATAGACGCTTTGATCGCCGCTGGTGAAGAGGAGGGCATCATCGAAAAAGGCGACCGCGAGCTCATTCAATCGGTAGTAGCGTTCGGCGATACTACCGTGCGCGAAGTGATGACGCCACGCCCCCGCATCGTCGCTATACGGCAGGACGCGTCGCTCGAAGAACTGCGCGAGGTGGTGATCCACGAGCAGTATTCGCGCATCCCCGTGTATGAGGAAAACATCGATCAGATTACCGGCTTCGTCCACGTGCGCGACATGTTTGAGCTTGACGACGAACAGCGCACCAAGCGTAAAGTCCGCGATATCGCGCGCCCCATCCGCGCCGTTCCCGAGACCAAACTGGTGAACGATCTGATGCGCGAAATGCAGGAAGAAGGCGCGCACATGGCGGTGGTGGTGGACGAATACGGATCTACCGCGGGCATCGTCACCATGGAAGATATGGTCGAAGAAATCGTCGGCGAGATTCACGACGAGCACGAACCCGAGCGCGACTTCAGCAAGCAGCCCGATGGCAGCTACGTGGTCTCCGGCAGTTTCGATATCGGCCGTCTACAAGACCTGCTCGATTTCCATCCACCTGAAGGCACCGAGTCCACCACTGTGGGAGGCCTGGTTACCGAATGGCTGGGACATGTCCCGGAAGCGGGCGAAACCACTGAGCGCGACGGCATTTCCATCAAAGTTTTGTCCGCGAATCAAGTGCGCGTCGATCAAGTCCGCGTCTCGAAAGCTCTCTCCACGCAATGAAAAAAACCAAACACCGGGCGGGATTCGTCACCATCCTTGGCCGCCCCAACGCCGGCAAATCCACGCTCTTGAATGCGCTGCTCGGCACCAAGCTGGCGATTGTCGCAGCCAAGCCGCAGACCACACGCACGTCGATTCAAGGCGTGCTCACGCTGCCGCAAGCGCAAATCGTGTTCGTGGATACACCCGGCATCCACAAATCCAACACTCTGCTCAATAAGCGCATGATGGACACCGTACGCACCGCCGCCGGCGCGCCCGATGTGGTTTTGTTCGTGATCGATGCCCTGGCGCCGTTCACCAGCGAAGACTTAGAGGCGGTGGATCTGGCGAAGAAAGTAGAAGCCCCCGTCATCGCCGTGTTAAACAAAGTGGACTGGCTGGATCAGAAACCCAAGCTGCTCGACCTGATCGAGAAATACCGCCCGCTGCACGATTTCGCTGCCTACATTCCGATCTCCGCGAAAACCGGTGATGGCCTGGACGTGCTACAGCATGAAATCATCGAGCGCCTGCCCACCGGCCCCGCGCAATATCCCGACGACTACATCACCGATCAGCCGCAGCGTTTCCTCGCCTCCGAAGTGCTGCGCGAAAAGGTTCTGCACCACACGCAACAGGAAGTGCCGCACGCCGTGGCGGTGGTCATTGAATCCTGGGAGGATACACCCAAGCTGCTGCGCATTGCCGCTACGATCTACGTCGAAAAAGCGGGACAGAAAGCCATCCTGATTGGCGCCGGCGGGGAAGCCCTCAAGAAAATCGGCACGCTGGCGCGCAAGGAACTCGAACACCTGTTCGACCGCAAGGTCTTCCTGCAGACCTTCGTGAAAGTTCGCTCCGGCTGGCGGCAGGATCCCGCGTTTCTGGCAGCGGTGGACTGGCGCTAGAATTGGAAAGGCAACTTTATGCGTCTTATTTTTTCTTTGCTTCTCATTCTCGTGCTCATCGTGCCCATGTTTGTGATGGCGCAAGGAACGCCTAAAGATGACCAGATCTACGATACCGTCCGCCGCAAACTAGCCGACGATGCCGACGTCAAGGGCGCCGGTTTCGAGGTTACCGTCAAGAACGGCGCTGTTACTCTCCTGGGCCGCGTGCACGACGCACCCGCGCGCGAAAAGGCCGCACGCCTGGCAAAAAAGGTAAAGGGCGTCACCAGCGTGGATAACAAGCTCAAGCTATTTAGCGACAATTAGTGCCGGAAGTGGCGCACGCCGGTAAAAACCATCGCTAGCCCTAGGCGGTCCGCCGCGGCAATCACATCTTCGTCGCGCACGGAGCCGCCGGGCTGAATCACCGCCGTGATTCCGTGCCGCGCCGCTTCTTCGACACCGTCGGCGAAGGGGAAGAAGGCGTCCGAGGCCACCACTGCTCCGGCCAGCGGCAGGACCGCTTTCATGGCGCCAAACTTCACGGAATCGACGCGGCTCATCTGTCCCGCACCTGCACTGATCGCCTGTCCCACGCCGTCCACCACTCGCGCGTAAACGATTGCGTTGCTCTTCACGTGCTTCGACACTTTCCAGCCGAATTGGAGCGCGGCCCATTCGGCGTCCGTCGGCGCACGCTTGGTCTTCACTTGGGTCTCGGCTCGTGACAAACGATGCACGTCAGGAGTCTGCGCCAGAAATCCGCCGCTGATGGACTTGACCACCGTTTCCGCAGACCCGCCCGCCACTTTCAACAAGCGCAGATTCTTTTTGTCCCGCAGAACTCGCAGCGCGTCTTCGCTGTAGTCGGGCGCGGCGATGGCTTCTACGAATGTCTTAGCGACTTCGGACGCGGTTTCGCCGTCGAGCGTACGGTTGAACGCCAACACACCTCCGTAAGCCGAAATGGGATCGGCTTCGAACGCCCGCCGGTAGCTTTCAGCCAGTGTCGCGCCCTCCGCGCAGCCACAGGGATTGGTGTGCTTGATGATGGCCGAAGCGGACACGTCAAACTCCGCGACCAACTGCCAGGCGGCGTCCAGATCCACCAGATTGTTGTAGGAAAGCTCCTTGCCATGCAATTGTTCGGCGCCCGCGATCCCCGCGTCGCCGGACGCATACAGGGCCGCACGCTTGGTGCGGGTTCTCGCCGTAACGCAACGCCAGCTTGCGCGGCGCTCGAATATCCAAGACGGAAGGTAGCACATCACCGGTGGGCGGAATCTCCGCCAGCCGCGCACTCACCGCGCGATCATAAGCTGCTGTCGTCGCAAACGCCTTCTTGGCTAGACGCCAATGCGTGTCACTGGAAAGAGCACCGCCGCTCCCGCGCAACTCTTCAGCGATCGCCGCGTAATCGGAAGCCGCCGTCACCACCGCCACGTCCTGCCAGTTCTTGGCCGCGGCGCGAATCATGGTGGGTCCGCCGATGTCGATGTTCTCGATCAGCTCCTCCAGCGGCGCGTCTTTCTTCGCGGCGATTTTCTCGAACTCATAGAGATTAACGCAGACTAGATCGATAGGCGGAATCCCGTGCTCCGCGATGGCCCGCA
>CAVVZG010000196.1:0-10990 GCA_963752205.1 Bryobacterales bacterium
AACAATCGCACCTTCGCCGGAAAGTCGTGGGAGATCTACGGCGATTGGTCTGACGATCCAACGAAACTCGAAACCACAATTGTGTATCAGCTGAAGTAATGGCGGACGTGTGGGCCCGCGACTTGGCTCCGGTGAGGGGCCAGCCAATGAATGTCAGTTGATTGCGAAACAGTAGAAAAGGCCGGCGCCGCCGCTGCTTTCGAGCGTTGTCTGGCTGCATCCTTTTGTGGCGTTCGAGGAATTCCAGGATGAGCCATTGCCGATTCGATCAGAATGGCCGACCTGCGCGGAACCTGTTGAACTGCTGGTCCAGTTGTTGCAAGTATGATCGGCGTTATCCGTGTAAGCGCGGCCGTCCCACTTCGATCCGGTGAGAATTTCGTGCTGAATCGGTGGCGTATCGCCGATGCCGTGAATGACTTCTCCATGCTCGTTGCGTGTGGACTGTTTGAAGAGATTGCTGCCGCGCTGCGCCTGGACGAGCGTGTCTCCGTGAAGTTCGGCAAGGTCCGCCGAAATGATCGCGTTTTGTGGCGCCCCCAGTTGCGCGAACGACCAGTTGAACCAAGGCCCGGTGCCGATACGGTCACGCGCGTTGACGGCGGGCTGCCCCGGACGAGCCTGAGTGCTGAGATAGGCGTGCCACGTGTGACTGTCCGCGCCGGCAGCCGCGGCAAGCGTCTGGCAGTGCGCATCGGCGCCCGCCAGACCGCCAAGGTCTCCGCCTTTACCGAGGCCAACGCTGGTGACGAAAAAGGTCATTCGAGCCGGAGTCGGCGTCGGGCTACCGGGGGGCGGCGTGACACCCTGGGTATTCGGCGCGTTCTGTTGAGCCAGCATCGGGCAACTGGCCAGAATCAAAGTACACAAGACGACACCGTGAGCGTGTGGCTTGGTCATATACCTTTCCGCCCTTCTAGTTAATCGCGAAACAGTAGTACAGGCCGATGCCATGGGTTTTCGGCAAATCCACCTGGGCACAGCCGCGGGTTCCATGAGCGGAGTTCCAGGAACCGCTGCCGCCGCCATTGCGGTCGGGAAAACCGATCTGGGCGTTAGGTCTGCCATCGGCAGCATTCAGGTTTCCGTTGGACGTTCCTGGGGCCGGGCTCTTGTTGCTGGTCCAGTTATCGCAGGTGTGATCGGCACCATCGGTGAACGCGGTGCCATCGGTCTGAGTACCGGTGAGCATTTCGTGGCGAGTCGAAAAGCGGGTGGCCTTGGCATAATCCCACTCGTTGTCGCGTGGATCGGAATAGTCATACAAACCCGGCACGATCTGGCCTTTTTCCGTCAACCCGGTGAGCTTATTCAGATTATTTCCCTGATGCGCCAGTTCCAGCGTATCGCCGTGCAGGTGCGCGAGGTCCTGTGCGATCATTTCGCCTTTGAAGTTGTACCAGGGACCTTTGCCGATGCGGTCGCGTGCGTTCAGTGCCGGCTGGCCGGTCCGCGCCTGCGTGCTCAAGTAAGCGTGCCAGGTGCGATTTCCTGCGCCTACGGCGGTTGCGAGTACTTGGCAATGTGCGTCCGCGCCGGCCAGTCCGCCGAGATTGCCGCCGTCGCCGACGGGTTCGCTCGTCACGAAAAAATTCATCATCGGAGAAGGCTTCTCGCCTCGCGGATACTCCCCGGGCCTTTGGACCTGCGCCAGCAGCGGGAAGGACGCTAGCGAAACAGTGCAAGACAACAGCAGAGCTGAAGTTTTAATTTTGGTCATGGATCGCTCCAAATGCGAGCGCAGGATAACACAGAAGGCGACGCGATGGCCCGCGCACGAAAGGACAAGGGTGGGCACAGTGCGCAAGCGCCGTCCGACGCTGAATCGCATCAAGGATGCTGTAGTTGTAGTTGTTTGAGAATGGAAAGGAAAATGGTCGGGGCGCAGAGATTTGAACTCTGGACCTCCTGGTCCCGAACCAGGCGCTCTACCAGGCTGAGCCACGCCCCGAAAGACTCCTCATTATAGCATTGCGCTTCCGCATGTTCTCATAGAAGCGTATGGAACAGAGTACACAAGCCCCATTCACGCTCGAAGGCAAAGCGGCGCTGGTCACTGGATCGGGACGCGGGATCGGACGCGCCGTGGCCCAAAAACTCGCGGCCTGGGGCGCGTCGGTGATGCTCACTGATATTGACGAAGCGCCCGTGCGGGAGGCTGCTGAGGAAACGGGCGCACGTGCCCGCTGGCTCGCGGGGGATCTCACGGTGCCCGAATTTCCCCAGAAACTGGTGGACGCCACCATCGCCGCCTTCGGCTCTCTGGACATCATCGTCAACAACGCCGGCTACGTGTGGGACAACGTCATCCAGAAGATGACCGACGAGCAGTTCCAGGCCATGCTGAACATCCATCTAGTGGCGCCCTTCCGCATCCTCCGCGCCGCGTCCAGTTTCCTGCGCGAGGCTGCGAAACGGGAAGCCGCCGAGGGCCGCCGCGTCATGCGCAAGGTGGTGAACATCACTTCGATCTCGGGCGTCGACGGCATCGCCGGGCAGGCCGGCTACGGAGCGGGGAAATCGGGCATCAACGGGCTCACTAAAGTGCTGGCAAAAGAGTGGGGACGCTACCAGGTGAACGTAAACTCGGTAGGCTTCGGGCTGATCGATACCCGCCTGATCCAGCCCATCGATAAAAATGCTCCGCCCACGATCGAGATGGCTGGACGGCAGATTCCCGTGGGTGCACCCCGGGCCTTTCTGGAAGCTGCGAAAGCTGCTTGCCCGCTCGGGCGGCTGGGCACCACGGAAGAGGCTGCCGGCGCCGTGCTATTTTTCTGCTCGCCGCTATCGGATTACGTATCCGGCGAGATTCTGATCGTCAGCGGCGGGGCTCGCGGCTGACAAACCGGTTACCGCGGATAAAAAATCGTAATGGCAAGTCGGCCGATTTGCTGATCCCGATGCGCGGCGATGTTGCGACGTCGAAGATGTCGTTATTAGCCGGAGTGTGGATAGTGATCGGTCCTCGCGTCAGGTCCACGCCATAGTGTTCCAGCGTGATTCCAAGAGCGCGTGTGAGTTTGCCGGGGCCGTTGGATCGATGGACTAAGCCCGCTATGGGCTCCACCGCGCGAATCAGCACGCAGCCCGCCGCACCTTCGCGCTCCGCCACAACGTTCAGGCAATAGTGCATGCCATAAATCAAATAGACGTAAGCCCGTCCGGGCGGGCCAAAGATAACGCTGGTGCGCGGCGTCGGCCCACGCGCCGAGTGTGCCGCTGCGTCGTTCGCACCCAGGTATGCTTCCGTCTCCACGATTCGCGCCGACGCCGCACCGTGGCGGATGACCTTGCCGAGCAGATCGCGCGCTACTTCCACCGTGGGCCGCGCGTAGAACGATCGCGGAAGCCGCACTAGAGTTCGAGTTTCCCCCGTACGATCATGTCTTTCAACTTGAATCTGTAGCGTACGGAGGCGCGACCAATCTCGCTCGCGAGTTCGACCTCTTGGTCTTCCAGGGTGATGCGCGTTGTACGCGGGAACCCGATCAAGACATCCACTGTGGAACCGACAGGCAGGAAGTCCACGGCAATCGGGTGCAGCGGTGGCTTGCCCCTCACCGTCAACGTGGACTTCTCTGCGATGCTCTGCCTGGCCTGGTCGCCACCACCCGCGCTTACAAGGGAGCCAGCTAATCCCGAGATCGCGACTACGTAGAGCGAAGGCTCATCCGCTAGAAACTTCTGTGCTTCCGGTAAAATCGCCACGCTATCGCCATACTTCCCGAGCATCTGGGCTTGCCGCAGCGGCAGCGCACTCTGCCAGCGGACGATCACGGGGATTCCCATCTGGCTCTGCGGACCCTGATCGAAATCGCTAGGAGCGCTGCCCATGCGCGCGGCTCCTGCTGGCTCGCGGCCCCTGGTTACACCTGAGTCGTTGGACGAGGCATCGCCAACCGCCGGTTGACCGCTTCTTCCTGGAGCTTGAGGCGCTGCTCCTGCAATCACTGCCCTAGCCTGCCGCGCCCACGGCGAGTTGTTGAATATCTTTTGTACATCCTTTTGGGTCCAATTCTGAAAAGGCTTGGCTTCCCACACATCGGCAGCCCACATCGCGGCCGGCGCCAGTGCAACAAAAAGAGCGAGTTTATTCAGGAGGGCAGCGCGCATACTACACTAGTTAGTTTCGCATGCGATTGTTCACCGCGATCGATATCCCCAGCGATTTGACTGAGGCCCTGCGCTCCTTTGTGGGCCGCTTGCGGCCGACTGCTAAAATCTCGTGGAGCCCGGTCGAGAACCTGCACGTCACGACCAAATTCATCGGCGAATGGCCGGAGCAGCGACTGGATGAAATGAAACGAGCCTTGGCTTCGGTGCCGGTTGCCGGCTCCTTCGAGATCGCAGTGAAGGGCCTAGGGTGGTTTCCGAACGAGCGACATCCGCGTGTCTTTTGGGCTGGCGTGGATGGCGGAGAAGCCCTGCGCAGTTTGGCGCGGGCCACCGAAAAGGCGATGGCGGAACTAGGAGTTCCCGTGGAGAAACGTGAATATGCCCCGCATCTGACTCTGGCGCGCATTCGTGAAACGGTGGCGCTCGACCGCCTTCAACAAACGCTCGAGACCTTGCCGGCGAGTTGCGGTTTCGATTTCGGTTCCTTCCAAGTGGCGCAATTCTTCTTGTATCTTTCCGCCGGCGGCAGGTACACGCAACTCGCTGGGTTTCCTTTGGCCTAATTATGTCCGGACTCCTTGCGATCGTCATTGCTTACCTGTTGGGAGCAATTCCCTTCGGATTCCTGTTGGTGAAATTCACCCGCGGGACCGACGTGCGGGAAGCCGGCAGCGGGAACATCGGCGCCACCAACGTTTTGCGGACCACGGGGCGCGCAGCCGGTGTGGCGACGCTGGCGCTCGACATCGCCAAAGGTTTCTTCGCCGTTTGGCTGACTGCAAAACTCACCGGCGATGCTCCCGAATGGACCAGCCTCGCGGCTCTGGCGGTGATGGCGGGCCACGCCTTCCCGGTGTTTTTAAAATTCCAAGGCGGCAAGGCCGTCGCGACTTTCATCGGCGCATTCGCCTATCTGACGCCGCTTCCCTTGGCTGCCGTGCTGCTATTGTTCGTGGTCACGGTCGCCGTGACGCACTATATCTCCGCCGCCTCCATCCTCGCCGCCGCGACCTTCCCGTTCGGCGTGTGGATGATCCTGCATCCGCCCGTCCAAGTGACCGTGGCGGCGTTCATCGCGGGAGCCTTCATCGTGTACCGCCATAAATCCAACTGGTCGCGTTTGCGCGCCGGCACGGAAAACGTATTTTCATGGGGACGAAAATGACGCTATCGATCCTCGGCGGCGGTAGTTGGGGCACGGCTCTCGCGATCGTGTTGGCGAAGCGCTTTGAACGGCTGCGGCTGTGGGTGTTCGAACCGGATCTCGCCGCGCGCATGACCGCCACGCACGAAAACGATGTGTTTCTGCCGGGCCTGCGCCTTCCGGACAACGTCGAAATTGTGCCCGACCTGCCAGCGGTGATCGACGGCGCCGGTATTTTGTTGGGAGTGGTCCCATCGCACTACGCGCGCTCCTTGTATGAACGAATTCTGCCCGCGCTGCACCCCTCGACGATCTTCGTGAGCGCGACCAAGGGCCTGGAGAACGGGACTCTGTTGCGCATGTCCCAGGTGCTCTGCGAAGTGGTCAAACCGAAATTCGAGCCACGCGTTGCAGTGCTCTCCGGCCCCACCTTCGCCCGTGAAGTGGCTGGCGGCGAGCCCACCACTGTGGTGGTCGCCTCCGCCGATGCAGCCACCGCCGCCGCGGTTCAAACCGCTTTTTCGGGCCCTACCTTTCGCCTCTACACGAACAACGATCTGGTCGGCGTCGAAATCGGCGGCGCGCTCAAGAACGTGATCGCTATCGCTGCCGGAGTTGTGCAGGGTTTGGGCCTGGGCAACAACACGCAAGCCGCATTGGTTACTCGCGGTCTGGCCGAGATCACGCGTCTGGCCGTCGCCATGGGAGGACAGCCGGCGACGCTAGCGGGACTCGCGGGCCTCGGCGACCTGGTGCTGACCTGCGGCGGCGAGCTAAGCCGCAACCGGCGCGTCGGCATCGAACTTGCGCGCGGGAAAAGCCTCGCCGAAATTACAGCCTCCACGCCAATGATCGCTGAAGGCGTTGAAACCTGCAGCGCGGCAGTGGCTCTGGGCACGAAGTACGGCGTGGATTTGCCGATCATTTGCCAGATGGACGCGGTGCTACATCGCGGCAAAGATCCCCGTGCCGCCATTCGTGACCTGATGGAGCGATCGCTAAAGGGCGAGTAGCTAAACGCCCTTGACGCGGCGTACTTCGGCTGCGAGCGCCGGCGCGATTTCGAACAAGTCGCCGACAATCCCGTAATCCGCTACCTCAAAAATGGGCGCATTGGGATCTTTGTTGATCGCGACGATCGTCTTCGCGCCCTTCATCCCCACCAGGTGCTGAATCGCGCCGGAGATTCCCACGGCGATATACACCTTGGGCGCAACCGTCTGGCCTGAGCTACCCACTTGCCGCTCCATGGGAAGCCATCCGGCGTCGCAGATCGGCCGCGACGCCGCGAGTTCCGCGCCAAATGCTTTCGCAAGATCCTCTACGACGGGAAGGTTGGATTGTTCCTTGATGCCGCGTCCCACCGAGACGATGATTTCCGCCGCGGTCAGATCCACGGCGCGCGCCGCCTCACGGAAGGGAGCTTCCGGCTTCTGGCGGATCTTCTCCGCGCTGAGCGCCGGTGCGAAAGCCTCCACCGCCGCTGAGCCGTTTTCCAGGGCATCCGCGCGCCACGCGCCTGCCTGCAAGGAGGCGAACACAGGTCCAGCGCCGCTGACCCGCACATCCCCGTTCAGCTTGCCTTGGAAGAACTGGCGCACCAACGTCAGCGCTCCAGCGTCCACGCGCGCGGCGATTACGTCGCTGACCAGCACTTGCGAGAACCGCGTCGCTAACTTGGGTGCAAAATCACGGACTTGATACGTGTGTGGAAACAGAACCAGGCTGGGCTGCGTTTTCCGGATCAGTTCTTCTACGGCAGCCGTGTATCCATCCGCCGTGTAGGAATCCAGCAGGTCATGTTCCACCGCCCACACTTTCGCGAGTTTCTTAGTGGCCGCCTCACTTGCTAGTGTGCCAATGCTCTTGCCCACTACCGCCGCTTCCAGCGCTTGCCCTAGCGTAGCGCCTAGTTGTTGGCCAGCCGCCAGCGTCTCCCACGACATGCGATGCCACTGGCCGCCTTGCTGTTCGAGAACCACAAGAATACTCATAAAACCCGCACTTCGAATTTCAATTTCTCGACCAGTTGAGCTGCTGCCGTCTTGGCGTCGCCTTCGAAGATCTGCGTCTGCTTGCTCTTTTGCGGCAGGTAGACTTTCTCGATGGTCGCCACGGCCGCCGCCGCGCCGCCCAACTCAGCGGCGTCACACGCCGGATCTCTTTGCTCTTGGCCTTCTTGATCCCCATCAATGTCGCGTAGCGCAGCTTATTGGAGCCGCTCTGCATGGTGAGCACAGCCGGCAGCGGCATCTCGATGTGCTGGAACCAGCCGTTCTCGAGCTCGCGCTTGATGCGGATGGTCCGCTCGCGCGCCTCCACCTGCATGATGATGGTCGAGTGCGGAATGCCCAACAACTCCGCCATCACCACGCCTGTTTGCCCCGAACCTAGATCGTCCGATTGCAAACCCGTCAGAATCAAGTCAGGTTTTTCGGGCGCGACGGCCGTGGACAGCAGCTTCGCGACTCCCAGAGTGTCGAGCGCTCCCAGGTCATCCGCAGCAATGTGAATCGCCCGGTCAGCGCCCTTAGCCAGCGCTTCGCGAATCGTTTGCGCCGCGCGCTCCGGGCCGGCGCACAGCACAACCACCTCGCCGCCATGCTTTTCCTTCAACTGCAGAGCCTCTTCGAGCGCATACGCATCCGGCTCATTAATTTCAAAGCTCAGGTCCGACTCGTCAATCCATCTCCCCGAGGAATCGGGACGTAAGGGCGAGTCGCGCAAAGGAACCTGCTTGATCGCGACAACAATTTTCATGTTCTGTTAGGACTCGGGCCGCTTGAAAATCAGGCAACCGTTGGTACCCCCGAACCCGAAGGAGTTCGACAAGGCATAGTCGATCTTCATGGGCCGGGCTTTGCCGGGAATGTAATCCAGGTCGCATTCCGGATCCGGGTGGTCCAGGTTAATGGTAGGGGGTGCAATCTGGTCGCGAATCGCCATCACCGTGATGCCCGCTTCTAGTCCCCCAGCGCCGCCCAATAGGTGTCCCGTCATGGACTTCGTCGAACTCACCGCCACCTTGCGCGCATGGTCGCCGAAAACCCGCTTGATAGCGAGCGTTTCGATGCGATCCCCGACGGGCGTTGAAGTGCCGTGGGCGTTGATGTAATCGATCTGCTGCGGTTGAATGCCGGCGTCGCGCAGGCAATTGCGCATCACGCGATAGGCTCCGTCGCCGTCTTCCGATGGCGAAGTGATATGGTGCGCGTCACCCGACATCCCATAGCCGGCCACTTCCGCCAGAATCTGCGCGCCGCGCCGCTGGGCGTGTTCGTATTCTTCAAGCACCAGGATCCCCGCGCCTTCGCCCACGATGAATCCGTCGCGATCTTTATCCCACGGCCGGCAGGCATGCGCGGGATCGTCGTTACGCTGCGAGAGCGCACGCATCGCCGCGAAACCGCCAATGCCCATGGGTGTCACGGCCGCTTCCGTGCCTCCGCAAATCATCACATCCGCGTCGCCGTATTGAATGATGCGGAAAGAATCGCCGATCGAATGCGCGCTGGTGGTGCAGGCGGTGGCGGTCGCTGAATTCGGACCCTTCGCCCCCGTGCGGATCGAAACATAGCCTGACGCCAAGTTGATAATCGTAGCTGGAATGAAAAACGGCGAGATGCGCGACGGCCCTTTTTCGAGCAGAATCTTGTGTTCCCGCTCGATCACTTCAAATCCGCCGATGCCGCTGCCGATATACACACCGGTGCGCTCGGCTTCCTCGTTGTTCGTCACCTTGAATCCCGAAGCCTGGTACGCGAATTCACTCGCCGCGATGGCGAACTGAATGAAGCGCCCCATTTTCTTGATTTCTTTTTTCTCGATATAGAGCGCCGGATCGAAGTTCTTCACCTCGCCCGCGATGCGGCAATTGAAATCGGTAGGATTAAAAGCGGTGATCGGCGCGATTCCGTTCTCGCCGCGCTTGATGGCCTCCCAAACTGCTTCCGTGCCAATGCCAACCGAAGTCAGCATGCCGACTCCGGTGACTACAACTCTGCGTGACAAATTGGGACTCCCCAAAAACGGCCGGCCTACTTCTTTTTCGACTCGATATAGTCGACGGCGTTCTTGACGGTGGCGATCTTCTCCGCGTCCTCGTCGGGAATGTCTAGGTCGAATGCTTCCTCAAACGCCATCACCAGCTCGACGATGTCGAGCGAATCGGCGCCCAGGTCATCAACGAAACTCGCGGTGGGATCGACTTGCGCTTCATCCACGCCGAGTTGCTCGACGATGATTTGCTTGACCTTCTGCTCTACGGACATGAAACCTCCACGTGTCTTTCGCCGGTTGGCGACAAGCGTCACTCCGCCGACTCCATGCGGGACGCTCAAACTCATTGATTCTACCGAGCCGGAGGTGGAAATCGCAAGCGCACCTGGCATTGGCCGGTAACTACCTGCCTTTGCAGCTCCATTGAATTGAGCCTAGGGTGGAATTTCAGCCCAGCAGCCCGCCGTGTCCCAGGCAGGCAACCTCCCAGCCGGATACGCGGTAGCGCGCCAGCATAGGGGGTAAAACCAGATCGACGACATTGGGCTTGGCGGAGCGGAAGCAACCCGGCGCGGACACCACCGGAACTTCGTCCTTATATCCCAGCAGGAACAAATTGCCCGGCTCCACCGGCGCCAGAAAGCGTTCCAGTTGGCAGCCGATCCGCGTCATGGCGCGGCCAATCACGTCCTCTGGGCCCGCCGGAGCGGTGGTCGAACCCACCAGGATCACCGTCGGCTTTGCCCGCAGCAGATGCTGCAGGTTGCGCGCCGCCGCGTCTTCTTCCTCCGTGCAGGCTAGAACGAAGCTGGGCGCGACTCCGAATCGCTCCAGCCGCTGCCGCAGGATACTCTCGAACAATTGCCGCGCGCGATCGCCGTGCACCGGGTCCGAATATAAAACTCCCACGGTTGGATTCCGCACGGGTCGGGCCTGCAGAATCGGTCCGCGCTCTTTCACAATTTTTATCACTGCCTCAAGCTGCGTCAGGGCCACCGCGAAGGGAGCGCTCTTCACTGTTGCGATCCGCTGCCCGGCTCGCGCGAAACTGAAATTTGGGGTGGTGGCGATGACTACGCTCGCCAAACAGTTAATCTCCCGCAGCAACTCGTCGTCAATCAGCACGCAGCAGTCTTCGGTGGCGAACAAGTTGGCCCGCCCGCCCGCCGCGAGGCGGATCTCCAGGCAACCGCACCCCATTTCCTGGGCGGCTTGGCTGACAGCTTCGTCTTCCCCGATCTCACCCTCTTCAAGTTCCGTCACCCAGACTTGGGCCAGCCCCTCGGTTTCAAGCAAGCGGACGTCTTCATCGTTCAAGACGTGACCCTTCCCCAATAACTTGCGGCCGCTTGGACGGAAGATTGTGCAACACAGAATTCTACCGGCAGACTCCCGGATGTCCACAGTTCGCGCTTTCATTTGCCCTCCTCGTACGCTCTCGCTAACCGGTTACGTCAAGGCGGGTTGCCTGAACTTCGAGCGAATCCCAATTAGATGCAAGCCCTAGCTGCACGGCCTGGACTTGCTAGAGCATAGTGGAGGAATGATTGAAACAATCTCACAAAGAATTCGCTTATTCTTTGCGTATCTTTAGAACGAGCGCCGCTTATCCAAGAATGAACTTGGTGCCGACGGGGGAACCTGCCAATAGCTGGTCGAGCACTCCAGGGTGAGCGCCGGGCGCGATCAACACCTGTCTCACTCCATTGCGCAATGCAGTGATTGCAG
>CAVVZG010000197.1:0-15055 GCA_963752205.1 Bryobacterales bacterium
CCCATCTCCCGTGCGATTTTACGTGCGATCTCATCGGAGAACGCCCGCTGACGATGCTCGTGCTCGGTCCAATCGAGCGTGAAGCGCAGCAGTGGATCGCCGAACTTGTCGGTATAAGTGGGGTCCAGGTCGATAAAGTTCTGGCGGTAAGCGAGATGCTCGCCGGAAAGGCTGATGCCCGCAATGTGATCGCGTACCTTGAGATTCGCAGCTTTCCACTCCGAACCCCAATTAGTTTTCGAAGCCCCGCGCGGCGCCGCTTCAAAGCTCTGGATCGGCCGGTTGCCAAAAGCGTTGGCGCAAATCATTCCCATGCGCAAGAGTCCTTCGGCTCCTGTCAACCCGTGATCGCCGTCGAAATCGGAAACGCGCATGCTGAGCGCGCCCGTGCCCATGAAGGAATTCAACGGCTTGTCAAAATAAAGCCGCGTGGTGCCTTCGGCCTGATGCGTGAGGTTGCGCCCTAGCGTGCCTTTGCCCGTCGCGAAATCATACGGCGTGCCGATCTTCGACAAGTACAGCAGACGCGTGTTGTTCAGCGTGAAGGTGGCGACGACGACGATGCCGGCGGGCTGAAAGAATTCTTCGCCGTTCGGGCCGACGTATTCAACACCAGTCGCCTGTCCGTCTTTATGTACAATCCGCCGCACCCAGGCGCCGGTGCGTAGCTCGAAATTCTTGCGCTGCACGAGCACCGGCATCAAAGTATTGGATGGTTGCGCCTTCGCGCCGATCATGCAGCCGAAGCGTTCGCAGTAGCCGCAGTAGGCGCACGCGGGCCGCGTCACGCCATCGGGATTCTTGTACGTCTGACTCAAATTGCACGCCGGCTGCGTGTGCGGATGATAACCGAGTTTCTTGGTCGCTTCCGCGAATAACGTCGAATAATAGGAGTCCTTTAAAGGAGGAGTCGGATATTCATTCTGCCGCGGGCCTTCAAAAGGATTCCCGCCTTCGATGATTTTGCCGCGCAGGTTGCCGGCCTTGCCGCTGACGCCGAGCATTTGCTCGCCGTACCAATAATGTGGCTCGAGTTGATCGTAGGTGACGCCCCAATCCTCGACCGCGAGATCGGCAGGCAACTTCCCCGCCCCGTGCTTCTGGGTGAGATGTGAACGCAGCGTGAAGACATCGGGAAGAAAGCGCCACGCCGCGCCGTTCCAATGCTCGCCCGCGCCACCGACTCCCGAGCCCGGCAGGAACGACCCGTATTGGCGAACCGGAACCGCCGTGCCGCCGGGCGCGTGCCGGTGCGTGATGGTTTCATCGGCGATGTTCTGCATCATCCGCAGGCGCACGGCGTAATCGAGCTCGTCCATATCGAGCGCGTAGTCGAGAGTCTTGCGAGGAATGCCGCGTTCCAGCACCAGCACGTTTTGCGCGGTACGCGTGGTGAGCTCTTTGGCCATGGCGAGGCCGCTCCAGCCTCCGCCGATGATGGCGACGTCAACGGGCTTCAGGTTCGTCATTTGCGGATTCTTTATTGTGGATCAATCGGTACGCAGCGGGAAAGTCCCGGGGCCGCCGCAGTAGCGCGTGCAGTGATCGGGAATCGTGTACTTGTCTTGCAGCTTCTTGCGGTAATCGGGATACATGGTTTCCGCCCCGCCCATGACGGCTTCGAGAGGAATGTTATAGTTCTTGGTGACTTCGCCCAGGAACGGATTCTTGTCCGCAAAATAATGCGGCACCACGCCCTCGGGCACGCCTTCATTGCCCTGCACGCACGGCTGGCCCACGGTTCGCATGGGCGGCACGGTGCTCAACTGAAATGTTCTGGTGGTGTAGAACGGCTCGGTCAGATAAATGGGATCGTCGATGCGCGCGCTGAGCGTCAGGAGATCGCCGTGACGCAAGAAGCGCAAGGTCATCTGGGCTTCATCGCTGCTGGCGACGCCGTTGCGGCGTACGAAGCCAACCTTCATATGAGTGGTGTGAGCGACCAGGACATCGTCTTCCCACACGCCGGTGGTGAAGCCGCTGTTCTCGTGAGGCGCGTTCTTCGAGGGATGCGGGCGGCCGTCCATCCAGATGGTGATCGACGCCATGTCTTCCCAGCCGCCGAGCTTCCAGGCGACGATGGTGCCGTTGCGCGCCTCGGTCTCGCTCCAGATGCGCAGCCCAAAGGGACCCAGCATGATGTAGCTGGGGACGTAGGGCGTGCACACGCGGTCAGGCATCGAAATCAGCGACGGCGAATAGGTCAACGCACGCGCGCGGGCGTTATCGTTGAGAGGAATTCCTACATAGTCGACGGGCGCGGGGCCGGGGCCCGGACGGTTGCTGACGGCGTCCCCGTAGTTTCGGGCGGACCACATTCCGGAGAGATCGAACTGCGCGTAGAGCGGAAGACCGGTGGCAATTGCGATTAGGAACAGAACGTTTTTCATGCGTCACCATTTCGCCGAACAGGGCGTTGGTTCCCATCCGGAGGCGTCTGGCTGCTTCTTGAATTGAGCGGTCAGGATCAAGGGATTTTGCAAGTAGAGCGGATCTTCGACGGTGGTCGTTACGATCATCCAGACATCGCCGTTGGATTCTTGAAACACATCGTAATATTCCGTGAACACCGTATTCGCACTGTAGGGGATTCCGTTTTTGCGCAAGTATCCCGGCAGCATGCGCGTCGTCGTGGATTTCAAATATTTCGCCTTAGGAGGTGCTCGGGGGAATCTCCGGTCCGCGGCGCGCGACCCACGACGCAACGGATTCTCCTTGCAAAGTGGGATTGCCGGCGGGCATCCAGCTACCGAAGTGAAACAGGCGCGTCTGCGTCCCGGCGTCAATATCCATGCGCAGCGTGTTCGCGTCTTGCCAAGTGATGTGCAGGCGCTCCGGCAAATTCATGATGCCTGCGGCGCCGTAGGATTTGCATTGATTACCGGTGGCTTCATCCTTGACGGGATCCCAGGTATCGGCAACCTTTTTTGCTTCGGCCGTGAGCGGGATGCCGAGGTAATCGCCTCGCGCCGGCGTGACCATGCGCAAGCGCCAGTCCTGTGTAATGACGGAAACCCAGTAGCCGGTCATGTCGACGGGCGGCGCGGGCTGGGCTTGGACATAGACCTGGGTCAGAAGCAGTCCGGCGATGACAGCTCGGCAAATCACTTTTTTGTCAGCCCTTGGTAGACGGCGGTGACAAAGGCGTCTGCCGAACCGTACTGCGATGCATAGCCTTTTGCCGGGGCCGCCGCCTTGATTTGTTCGAGCGTCATACCGCGCTGGATCTGATCCTGAATGATGTCGCGGATGATGACCAGCATGTCGCGGTATTCGACGACGTCGGGTTGTCCGTAGATGCGTCCGTGACCGGGCAGGATGTACGTTCCGCCCTCGGCGAACACCAAGGGAACGGGCCGCACCGCCATTTCGATCACCTTATTCAAGGCCGCAAGTTCGCCTTGGATGCTGCCGCCTTTTTCGACGTCGATCACGGGGAAATGGTTGGCGTCCAGAATGTCTCCGGTGGCGATCACGTCGGAGGCGCGGAAGAATACGAGGCTGTCGGCATCGCTGTGGGCGGCGGGCACGCGCACAATCTGAATGCCCTCCTGATTGAAATAGATGGAGCGGCGCGATTCCGAAAAGGTCTCGGTAGGCCAGGTATCGCTGGGTAGCGGCGACGCTTTGCCGGTGGGCGCGCTCAAGCGCAGCAGAACATTTTCTGCCGCAAGGATCGACGCCGCGAAGCCGTTGGTCATATCGCGGGCGAACTCGCCGCCCACCGGCTGCGTGCCCATGGCGAACATGCTGCGTCCGGCCTTGGCGAGCCGCCCGTTGCCGCTTACGTGATCGGCGTCGGGGCCGGTATTGATGATGAAGCGGATGGGCTGATCGGTCAGTTTTTTGATGGCGGCAACGACGCGGTCGGCTGCGGCGAGCGTTCCGGCGTCGACCAGGACTGCGCCGTCGGGGCCGGTCTGCACCGCGATATTGCCGCCGGCGCCGGCGAGCATGTAGAAATTCGGACGGACGCGCAGGACTTCGATTTCGTCGTTGGCCGGCTGGGCGTGCGCAGTTAGAAACAGGCCGAAAGCTACGATGGCGCTCTTCAAAATGGACATGCCGGGTTCCGGTTTTACCTGTCGAAGAAGTATATCAGAGCGCTGTTAACAAGCCCGCCACAGAGAGGTAAACTCAAAGCATGAGGATTCTGGTCGTCGAGGATGAAAAACGTATTGCCGACTTTTTGTCGCGCGGCCTCGAGAGCGGCGGCTACGCCGTCGATGTGGCCGGCGACGGCAATGCCGCCGTCGAAATGGTGCACGCGACGGAGTACGACCTGATTATTCTCGATCTGGGATTGCCGGATATGGACGGCATGGCGGTGCTGAAAAAGATTCGCACGCGCAAGACCAGCCCTCCGGTTCTGATTCTGAGCGCGCGCGACGCGGTGGACGATCGCGTGAAGGGCCTGGAAGGCGGCGCCGACGATTACCTGGTGAAGCCCTTTGCTTTCGTCGAGCTGTTGGCGCGCGTGCGGGTGCTGCTGCGGCGCGGCCAGCCTACGCCGGAGCGTCTGCAGGTGGGCGATTTGTCGCTCGATTGCATTCGCCGCAAGGTGACGCGCGCGGGCGAGAATATTGAGCTCGCGCCCAAGGAATTCAGTATTCTCGAATACCTGATGCGCAATCGCGGGCGTCCGCTGAGCCGCACGATGATCGTCGAACATGTTTGGGATATGGATTACGACGGGCTCACCAATATCGTCGACGTCTACATCCGCCACCTGCGCAGCAAGATCGACGAGAAGTGGTCCGACAAAATGATCTCGACGGTGCGCGGCATCGGCTACATGCTGGATTCGCAGGAACGGCCGGTGGAGAAAGGTATTTAGGGATGCTGCGGCGCGCGCCAGACTTGCGGATTCCCAAGCGCGGGGGGAAGTTCTATCGCGGCCTGCGCTTCCGCCTGACACTGAGCTACGTGCTGTTTTTCACGGTGCTGCTGATTGCCATTGGATTGTTGTTCCAGAAGACTTTGCAGTTCGAGATGGACGATGATTCCCGGGAGACGCTCGAAGAGGAATGGGGCGCGGCCAAGGGCTATCTGCACATCGAAGGCGGCAAGCCGGTGTGGATCGCGGATGCTACCGATCCCGAAGAAGCTTACATTGTCGAGCGCCTGCGCCACGTTTACCTGCTGACCGATTCGAACGGCAAAGTGCTGGAGCATTCGCAGACTTACGATTCGATCGGCATCGATTCGCCGCAGGAGATTTTTCGCATTCTGCGCTTGCCGCAGCCGGAAATTCACGAGCGGCGCGACTCCGACGGCATTCCCTACATGATTAAGGCAGGCTCCATACGCGGCGATAAGGGGAGGTTGTACTTTTTTGCCGTGGGGCGCGCCATCGACAGCAACGAACGCACCGTGGCGAATTTCATGCGGCGGTATTTTCTGCTGCTGCCGGGAATGATCTTCGTCACCGCGTTGCTGGGGTGGGCGCTGGCGGGGCGCGCGATCCGGCCGCTGAATCTGGTGGCGGCGACGGCGCAGGAGATCACGGGATCGAATCTCTCGTTGAGTATTCCGCGGCGCAACGCTAATGATGAGCTGGACAATTTGATCGACAGCTTCAACCGCATGACGGCCCGGCTTAGCCAATCGTTCGATCAGATGCGGCAGTTTTCGACCGATGTTTCGCATGAGCTGCGCACGCCGCTTACGGCGATCCGCGGGCAGCTGGAAGTGGCGCTGTTCACGGCCGAGAAGCCCGAGCAATTTCGCGACGCCATGGTGAACGCGCTGGAGGACGTGGAGAAACTTTCGAGCATCGTGCGCGCCCTGCTGCTGCTGTCGCAGGCGGAATCGGGACAACTAACGCTACTAAAGACGCCGCTCGATCTGGGCGAAGTGGTGGCGGATGTGGTGGATCAATTCCAGATTCCGGCGGAGGAAAAGGACGTCACTTTGACGGCTACGCTGGAGCCGGGCTGGGTCACCAGCGCCGACCGCACGCAGGTGGAGCGGATGATTTCGAATCTGCTCTCGAACGCGGTGAAATACACGCCGAAGGGCGGAAAAGTACACGTACGGGTGGGGCGGGACCGCGAAGAAGGATGGATACGCCTGGAAGTGGAAGACAACGGCGTGGGGATTCCGGCGGAGAATCTGCCGCACATTTTCGACCGCTTTTACCGGGTGCGCAACGCTCAAACCAACTCCACGCAGGGGCTGGGATTGGGCTTGAGTTTCGTGGCCTGGATTGTTTCGGCGCACGACGGCAGCATTCACGTCGAGAGCAAGCCGGGCGAGGGCAGCCGCTTCATCGTGCGCCTGCCGGCGGCCATGGCTTCGCAAGAAATTGTGCCGGAACCGGCTACCACTTCGATATAAGTTAAACTAGGCCTATGGCTTTGGACTTCGCTGAGCACCAGCGCGAGGGAGTTACGATTCTGGCTCTGAAGGGCCGCATCACGGTAGGTGAAGTAACGCCGGTGCGGGAGAAGATCAGCGCGTTGGTCGCGGGCGGACAAACCCAGATCGTGCTGGACCTGAAAGACGTGGATTACATCGATTCCACGGGCTTGGGGAATCTGGTGATCAGTTACACGCAGGTGAAAAAGCACGGCGGGGCGCTGAAGCTAATGAGCTTAAACAAACGCAACGTCGAACTGCTGGCGCTGACGCGGCTGCATACGATTTTCGAAGTTTTCGGCGAAGAGACGGATGCCGTCAACAGCTTTTTCCCGGGGCGCGAGATTAAGCATTTCGACATTCTTAGCTTCGTGCAGCATCACGAAGCGGAAGCCGAGAAGTAATCACTTCCATTCGCCGTACTTGATTCCCAGCTGGTCTAAATATGTATCAAACCTGGAGGAGTCGTAATACAAGGGCTTCATTTGCGGGCGGTACACTTCCATAATTTTCTGATTGAGCCAGGTGGCGGGCTGATCATCCGGACGCAGGAAAGTTTGGTATTTCGTATTCTTCGTTTGGACGTTGCGGAAATAATCCCAGGCTTTGTCGACTAGCTCGGGGCGCGTGAGGATATCCAGGATGGTCATGGCTTGTACTTTCGCTCCGGCGATTACGCCTTTGTGGGCGATGGGCGTGGCCATGGAGACTCCGTTGGCCCAGTTGTGGCCGGGGCCTCCGGGGATGTTGGACGGGTAGTTGAGCGTGACGGTGGGGACTACCCAGGAAACGTCGCCGATGTCATCGGAGCCGCCGCCGACGGGGCCGGGGCCATCGTCGACATCTTCATCCTTGGGCGGCTGCGGTTTTTTGAACTCGGGGATTTTCATGGCCAGGCCGCGTTCGGTGACTCTTAGATCTTTCTGGAGCGCCTTCGCTACGAGTTGATCTTGCTCGGACCATTGCGGGAGGCCCACCTTGGTCATGTTCTCGTACATGTCTTCAGCTATCGGTACGCTGAAGTGGCCGGGCCACGCGGAGCCTAAGAGGCGCGAGGTCACTGTCGTGCTGGTCATCAGGGCCGCCGCTTTTGCCATGTCATCGCCGATTTTCCACAAATCCATTACGTGCTGGTAATCGGCTTCGCGGTAGTAATACCAGACGGAGGCGTTGGCGGGGACCACATTCGGCTGATCGCCGCCGTTGGTGATTACGTAGTGGACTCGGCTGCCGATGCGGATGTGTTCGCGGCGGAAATTCCAGCCCACGTCCATGAGTTCGACGGCATCGAGGGCGCTGCGGCCCCGCCAGGGGGCTCCGGCGGCGTGGGCGGTTTCACCTTTGAAGGTGTATTCGATGGAAACCAGGCCAGTTTGATTTCCGGCGCCGGCTTGGACGCGGAAGTTGTCGCCGACGTGGGCGAAGAGGACGATGTCGACATCCTTGAAGAGTCCGGCGCGGACGTAGAAGGCTTTGGTCCCGAGCTGTTCTTCGGCGACGCCGGGCCAGAGTTTCAGTGTCCCGGAGAGGTGTTCGCGCTCCATCACCTTCTTGACTGCCAGGGCGGCTACGATGTTGAGCGGCATGCCGGAGTTGTGGCCTTCGCCGTGACCGGGGGCTCCTTCGATCATGGGCGAGTGATAGGGGATGCCGGGTTTTTGCGAGGCCTGCGGGATGTCGTCGATGTCGGAGCCTAGCGCGATCACGGGTTTTCCCTGCCCCCAAGTGGCGACGAACGCGGTGGGAATGCCGGCTACGCCGCGCTCGATTTTGAAGCCCTCTTTTTCTAGGAGGGAGGTTAGGTATTTAGAGGTTTCGAATTCCTGGAAGCCTAGCTCGCCGAAGCTGAAGACGTTGTCGACCATTACTTGGGCTTGCTTCTTCATGGAGTCGATCTGGCCGGTGAGATCGGCTTTCATGCTGGCGGCTTTTTCCGGGGTGACTTTATTTTGGGCGTGGGCGGTAGTGATGGCTAATAGTGTTGCGAGGGCTAGGAATCGCATATGGCTATCGTACAACGGGGAGTTGGGAGACACTTCGGCTGAGGGGATTTTGGCTCACGGATGAGAACCGATGGGGCCGATGGCTGCAAAATCGTCCCGCGGTGGGCTGGTCTATTATGAGAATACGCTCCGTCCTGCTGCGAAAAAACGATTATGAACCGGAGCCTGTCCCTGGGTTTTGCTCGCTGCTGTCGGAACCTGATGAGGTGCTGGACAGAAGGGCTAGTAGGGGATCTGTAGCACTGGTGCTGTCTTGGGTGCTGGTGTCCTGTGAACCGCCACCGCCGTGGTGATGGTGATGTCCTCCGTGGTGGTGGCCGGAGGCGGCTTGGGCGCCGGCGTCGAAGGGGGACAGGTTGCCGGTTTGGGAGGCTTGCTGAAACTGGGTGGCTAGGCTCGACAGGAAACTGGCTTGTGCGGGGTCGGTGGACTGTTGGGCGGCTGCTTGTAGTTTTGTCGCGGCGTCGGCGGTCACCTTTGCGAACTCGGTGGGGTTGGAGGTTTGGAGTTGGCTGAGCTGCTGGAACAGTTGGGCGAATTCGGAGAAGTTCACGGAGTCGGAAGATGACGAGGCGGTTGCGGTTGTGGCGGACGTCGAAGATGGCGAGGGGTTGCCGATCTCGTTTAGGAGTGAGGTGTCGATGGAGTTAAGAGTACTGGCAATCGTTCCCATGAGCGTGCTATCGACAGTTGAATACGGGAGAGAATATAGCGCCGGGGTGGGATATAATTAGCTTGTCCCGCCTCCAAGTTGACAAGGCCTTGAAGCTCCTGTATAGTTCTGAAGTACCTGCTGTTTCAATGATTTGTCGAGGTTTTCGACGATGGCCGCCACAGACGAACCGGATGTGGATGTAAACTTCCCGGGAGAGGAAGATTACGCGCATCTTATAGAGGACTATAGCCATTTGGCACCTCCGTCTGAGGGGGAGCTGTTGCAGGGGCACGTCGTCAAGGTCAATCCCAACGAAATAATTGTCGACTTTGGGTACAAGCTCGAGGGGCTGGTACCTATAGAACAGCTTCGGCAGCCGGACGGTAGCGTTGCGGTTAAGGCTGGGGACGCTATCGACGTGATGATCGATCGCTCGGGGCCGCCGCAAGAGGGGTATATCCTCCTTTCTTACTCGCGGGCTAGCCGGCTGCGGATTTGGGACACGCTGGAGCAGGCCATGCGGGATCAACTGCTGGTTTCCGGGCGCGTGCTGGAGCGCACTAAGGGCGGGCTGATTGTCGACGTGGGCGTGCCCGCTTTCATGCCGGGGTCGCAGGTGGATGTGCGTCCGATTCATGATCTGGATCAGTTTGTGGGGCAGGATATTCCTGTTAAAGTCCTCAAGCTGAATCGGCGGCGTGGGAATGTAGTGGTTTCCCGCAAGGTGGCTCTCGAAGAAAACTTGCAATCGCGGAAGGCCGCGGCGCTCGAACATCTGGCGGAGGGGGCGGTGGTGGTTGGGACCGTCAAGAACCTTACAGAGTACGGGGCTTTCGTCGATTTAGGCGGGATTGACGGGTTGCTGCACGTGAGTGATATGTCGCACGGGCGCGTGAATCATCCTTCTGAAGTGGTGCATCCGGGCGATGAGATCACTGTCAAGGTTCTCAAGTTCGATCGCGAGAAAGAACGGATTTCTTTGGGGATCCGGCAGCTTTCGCCTGATCCTTGGGAGACGCTGGGCGAACGCTTCCCTGCTGGGAGCCGCGTGATTGGGCGGGTGATGAGTATTACCGACTACGGGGCTTTCGTCGAAATTGAGCCGGGGGTCGAGGGGCTGATCCATGTCTCGGAGATGACTTGGAGCCGACGGATGAAGCATCCGGGGAAACTGGTGAAGGCCGGGGACCAGGTTGAGGCGGTGGTCTTGGAAGTCAAGCCGCGAGAGCGAAGGGTTTCGTTGGGGATTAAGCAACTTGAGGCTGATCCTTGGACTACTGTGGGCGAGCGCTACAGTATTGGCTCGGTGGTCGAGGGGCGGGTGCGGAAGCTGGCGGATTTCGGGGCGTTTCTGGAGATTGAGGAAGGCGTGGACGGGCTGGTTCATGTCTCCGATCTATCGTGGACGAAACACGTGAAACATCCTTCGGAAGTGGTTAAAAAGGGACAAGTTATGCAGGCGGTGATCCTGGGGATCGACGCGCCGAATCACCGGCTTTCTTTGGGCGTCAAGCAATTGCAGCCGGATGCCTGGGAGAGCTTTTTCCGTTCGCATGAAGTCGGGGACATGGTGCGGGGGCGGGTGGCGCGGGCGGCGGCTTTTGGGGTGTTTGTGGAGTTGGCGCCGGGGGTCGAGGCATTGTGCCATAAATCGGAAATTCCGCCGATGCCGGATAAGGGGAGCGCAGAGAGTCCGCTGCCCCGTGGTGACGAATACGACTTTAAAATCATTAAAATGAATGAGGGCGAGAAGAAGATCGGGCTTAGCCTCCGCGCTGTGGCTGAGGACGAGGAGCGCACGCGCCTGGAAGATTACCAACGGCAGGCGGCAGCCGCTACTATGACTATAGAGGAAGCGATGCACATTCGCGGAAAAGGGGAAGACCGGTAATATGACCAAGGCCGAATTGATCGAGGAAGTTTCGCGCGTGGTGGAAATGACGCGGAAGGATTCGGAGGTCATCGTGGAGGCGATCTTCGATAGCGTGGTGAAATCCTTGCGTGGCGGCGACAAAATCGAGATTCGCGGGTTTGGCAGTTTTCGGACTCGGCAGCGGCAGCCTCGCGTCGGGCGCAATCCCAAGACCGGGGCTCGGGTAGAGGTTCCGGCGAAGCGCATCCCTTATTTCAAGCCTAGTAAGGAATTGAAGGATCTGGTCAATAACGACCACGGGGCGGCTAGCGGTGAGGCGGCGCCGGTCGTTTAGCGAATGGATCATCTGTGGAGCCCTTGGAGATATCAATATGTCTCCTCCGCGGGCGGGGTTCCAGCCGGGAAAGACTTCTGCTTGTTCTGTCTGGTGGCGCAAGGGGCGCACGAGGACGCACAAAATCTGGTGGTGCTGCGGGCGGAGCTGTGTTTCGTTCTGCTAAACCGCTATCCGTATTCCAGTGGTCATCTGATGATTGCTCCTTATTCGCACGTATCGACTCTGGAAGATGCGAAAGTGGAGACGCTCGAAGAGATGATGCGGGTGGCGCAGCGGTGTGAGAAGGCGTTGCGCAAAGTTTACAAGCCGGACGGAATGAACTTCGGGTTTAACATCGGGCAAGCGGCTGGGGCGGGCATTGCGGGGCACATTCACCTGCATGGACTGCCGCGGTGGGCGGGCGATACCAGTTTCATCACGACTGTGGGCGAGACGCGGGTGCTGCCGGAGGATCTGGAGAGCACGCGCTTGAAACTTACTGCTGCGCTCGCGAGCCAGTAGTGGGATTCGCCAAGGGCTGATCGGTGTGGAAATACTTCTTGTAGGCGGCGATCCAGTTGGTGGCGATTTCGCGTTGGGCTTCGGTCAGGTCTAAACTGCCGCCGCAGACCATTTCGCGGAGGCGATCTTCGAGAGCGTCCTTCACCTGCGCGTTCCACACGGTGGCCGAGTAGGAATGCGGCCACAGATTGTGGATGTCGTCGGCTCCTCCTAAGGCGGGCGTTACCAGGTAATCGACTTCGTAGGCTTGCGGCTGGGCGCGGGCGATTCCGTATTCCTCGAAGACCTTTTTCTGCAGCGCTACCGGAACGATTTTGTTATTGGTGCTCGATTGGGCGCAGACGTCCTGGCGGCTTGCGAGGAGAGCGGCGCCGGGGGTGAGGCGGGAATCGGGCGTCGAGACTGCCACGGTCGCGAGGGGCTCTTGCAGGCGCAGCGCGGTGCGGACCAAAACTAAACCCAGGAGCAGGAGGGCGCAGGCGGCGGCTGCCAGCGGCCATCCCAAGCGGGTGTGGAAAAAACTCGGGGCCGCGGGCGGAAGCTGCGACAGGCGGGCTTTCAGCAGGGCGCGGGGGCCGGCGGCGGGCGGGGCTTCGTTCGTGAGTTCCTGTTGCTGGACGGTAATGAAATCGGCGATGGCGTTCTCGAGTTCGCGCGAGCGGGCGCGGCATCTCCAGCAGGCTTGCAAGTGTTCGAGGGCGAGTTTCCTTTCGTGAGGGGGCAGTTCGCCTTCGAGATTTAAGAGCAGGTGTCGGTCAGAAAGATGATTCATGAGTTTCACCGTTCGGTGGAGCGGGCGATGCGGGCTAGAGACCGGGTTAAGGAAAGAGAGACGGCGCCTAGCGACATGTCGAGAATTCCGGCGATTTCGCGATAGCGCAAACCTTCGGCGCGTAGGAACAGGCAGCGGCGATCTTGTTCGGGTAGGGCTTTGGCCACTTGCAGGGCACGCTGGCGAATTTGGCTGGAGAGCATTTGGTCTTCGGGATTGGGAGCGGGGTCGATGGCGGGGGCTGCGGCTGCGTGCTCCAGATCGCGGCCGGAGCGGTAGCGGCGCTTCAAGGCTAAATTGTGGGCTACGCGGAACAGCCAGCCGCGCAGGTTTTCACGCGACTTGCCGCGCTGCAGGTGCTGAAAGAGCGATAGGAAAACTTCTTGCAGCACTTCTTCGCCATCGGCAAGCGGGAGTCCGAAGCCGGATAGATAGCGCAATAGCGGGAGGCGGAATTCGTCGAACAAGGCGACTACTTCTTGCTCCAGGCGTTGGCGGGGATGGTCGAGATCGGTCGCCGACCGTAAAGCGGGTAGCGCGGCGGAGTCTGATAGCGGGGACGGCATACGATCCTTCGACTTTATCCTTTCCTCGGATAGTGCGCAATTTGGTATTCCGCCCGCGCTGGACTTGTTCAGTCTTTTTTCGAAAAAAGGGTGAACAGGCGAGGGCCTGCGGGGATTTCTCAATGTGAGTTTCCGTATAGGGTTAGCTATCTTTATTGGGGTGATGCTACAGGCGCAGGGGCCTACTGGGGAAATACGAGTGGAGATTAAAGATCCCTCGGGAGCGGCTATGCAGGCGGCGGGCAAGCTAGGGACTCGCAGCTTTGAGACAGACGCGCAAGGGGTTTATACTTTCTCGAAGCTGGCGGCGGGGCGCTACCGGCTGGAAGTTTCTAAGAACGGCTTCGTTCCGCAATCGGTGGTGATCGATGTTGCGGTAGGGGCGGCGGTCACGCGCACGTTGACCATGGCCTTGGCTGCGCAGGCTTCGCGTATCGACGTGGTGGGGGCTACTCCGCTGCCGGGAACCAACTTGCCACTGGATCAGATTCCGGCGCCCGTGCAGACGGCGAGCGCTCGCGATTTAGAGCAAAGCGGCGCGCTGGATCTTGCGGATTTGCTGAATCAGCGGCTGAGCGGAGTTCACGTGAATCAGAACCAGGAGAATCCATTTCAGCCGGATGTGAATTACCGCGGGTACACGGCTTCGCCGCTGTTGGGGACGCCGGAGGGGATTTCGGTTTACATGGATGGGGTGCGGCAGAACCAGCCCTTTGGCGATATCGTGGCTTGGGATTTGATTCCGAAAGTCGCGATTTCGGAGATGGCGTTGATGGCAGGATCGAATCCGTTATTTGGGTTGAACACGCTGGGCGGCGCGATTTCGATTGAGACTAAGGACGGGCGCAGCGCGCCGGGCACCACGCTGGCGTTGAGCGGGGGCAGCTTCGGACGGCGAACGGGCGAGTTCGAGCATGGTGGGTCGAATAAAAAGGGACTGAGTTGGTATCTGGCTGGGAATTTATATCGTGAGGATGGTTGGCGGCAGCTCTCGTCTTCAGAGGTGCGGCAGGCTTTTGGAAAATTGGGATGGCTCCATGGCAAGACTTCGGTCAGCCTGAGCTTCGCATATGCGGACAACTGGCTGACGGGGAATGGGCTGCAGGATTTTCGGTTTCTGCGAGCAGAATTACCGGAGCGTTTATAGCGTTCCCGATATTACCTGGAACCGCTCGCCTTCGTTGAATTTGAGCGTGCAGCATAGCTTGACGAGCCGGCTGACGCTGTCGGGCAACGCTTATTATCGATACATTCGGGCGGATACTACGAATGGGGATATCAATTCGGATTCGTTTGACCAATCCTTATACAATCTTTCGGCGGCTGACATTCAGGCCCTGACGGCGGCGGGGTACAGCGGGTTTCCCACCAAAGGCAATGCGACCACCGAACCGTTTCCCTTCTGGCGCTGCATTGCGCAGGGGTTGGAACAGGATGAACCCAGTGAGAAGTGCACTGGCATCATCACTAATACTTTTGACAAGCAATTTAACTATGGGCTGTCGGGGCAGGTTTCCTGGCTGGTTTCGAACAACCGCGTGACGGCGGGTGGGGCGTGGGACCGCAGCAGCCTGGCTTTTCAGCAGGGATCCCAGTTTGGGTATTTGAATCCGGACCGCGTTACGGTTACGCCGATCAACGCGTTTGCGGATGGGAGCACCAATCAGGACGGGGTTCCGGTGGATACACGCGTCGATCTGCATGGGGTAGTGAACACGTACAGTGTTTACGCGGCCGATACGGTGACGGTAGGCAAGTCGGTCGCGCTCAGCTTTTCGGCGCGCTACAACCGAACATCGGTCGACAATGCGGATCATTTGCCGCCAGTCACGGATGGGTCGCGGGGTTCGCTCAACGGACGGTATTCTTTCCAGCGGCTCAATCCGTCGACGGGGCTCACCTACAACGCATGGCGTTTCGCGAGTATATATGCCAGCTATAGCGAGAGCAGCCGCGCGCCGACAGCGATTGAGCTGGGGTGCGCCGAT
>CAVVZG010000198.1:0-9682 GCA_963752205.1 Bryobacterales bacterium
GCCTTTATTTCGAGTTAAGCTTGCTCTGGATAAACGATTTGTTGATTATCAACTAGATCCCAGTCCCACGCTGCTACTGATCCTCCCACATTGAGGAGATAGACTTCCACACTGAGGAGATGGCCTCCCATATTATCTTGAGAGCCTCCTTGACAAACTGCTTGACCGAGATCCAATAGCACTCAGAGTCCCAGCGCCCCATGAGTCTCTAATAGTGCGCTTCACACCAGAGCATTCTTTGCCACCCTTCTTCCTGATCAGAGTCATGCCGGAGTATGGTTGGGAGTCAGCTGCTTCTTCTTGCTACCCATCCGAACAAGAGCCCTCCTTCTTCTTTCTCACTTCCTCGATTGCAGTCTCCAAGTACTGCCCCACCTCCTTGTCTGTGGCACCGCTGCGCGCAAGCTTCACCGCATGCTGCCACTTGCAAGGGCTCTTCCTCGAGAACTCGTCTATCTGCTTCACTCTCTTCACGATGAACGCCTGCAGGAGTGCCTCACTGTGGATGACCAGAGCGGGAACGACGAGAGCACCACGGGTTTCCACACCCCACGTCCCACTACCTCGCTTCTCCTCCTCTGCCGCCGCACGGTAAGCCTCCTCCCGCGGCATGCTAATGACTGCGACTCCGTCACGGTCGACTCGCAGCTCCGCCTCCTTGTTTTCATCGTATTTCATATGACTCCAGTCAGTGTAGGGCAGTGGCGTTATCTCCTGCTTTGGCCAGTTTTCCTCCTTTATTATCCAGGGCTCTTTCAGATCCACCCTCGCGCAGTAGTACAGCTCGCAGTCTGCCGCCAGCGAAAGCAGATGACGCTTGCTGTAGCCCAGTGTGCACTCATCCTCCAAGTCCGGAGCCTGGCATTTGAGGAAGCCGGCGAATTGCAGTGCATGCTGCTTGTCCTCCGTGAAGTCCTGTGAGTAGCACACGTAGCCAGAGACACCGACGCGCACCGGCTTGTAGTTTCCGGGACAGCTGAAGCGCCAGCTGCCTGGATTCCGACGGACAAGTGACCCGTTCACGCTTTTACCAGCACCTCCAAACATCACAGCGGATCGTGCGTTGGGGTTCGGCTCGTTCTTCTTGACCTCGGCCCTGCACTCGTAAAGCTCCAGGGTCGCAGCGCCCTTGATGGACGGCTCGTATTCGTAGGGGTTGCAGTCAGGCCACCAGCTGTCGAACCAACCCTCTTCACAAATTTGAATGGTTTGCTTGACTCTGAAGTCGGGGAACCGAGTGGTGAACGGAGTACATGAAGCCTCTCTTCAATCCGTCGGGGCAACTCAAGTTGCGGGTCGTCGGGTTGACCTGTTCCAATTGCTTGCACATGACGGTTGCATATCTCTTGTCTTCCTCCGGCAAGAGGGAAGCCACTTCTGGTACAGCCCGCCGAGGCGGTACACAGGGCGAGATCACGCAGACGAACTCGTTGCCGTTTTTCGCCGCAGCAGGTCTGGCATTTTCGGCGATGTCTTCGAGCAATTCGTGGAGATCGACTTCTTCCAGATCGAGCCCTGCTTCCCCGCCTCGATCTTCGACAGATCGAGGATTTCGTTGACGAGCTTGAGGAGATGCTGGCCGGCAAGGTGAATTTGGACAAATCCGCGATGCCTAAGCTATCGCCTTCGATCTCGGCGTCCTCCAAGCAGGATTTGACTGTAACCGATGACAGCATTGAGGGGAGTGCGCAATTCGTGGCTCAATCTCTGCCAGGAAGTCCGCCTTTGCCGCGCCCTGATCGCTCCGCTTCTTCGGTGGGCGGAACGCAATGCGCTGGCGGTCGCGACGTGCTCGCGCATTTCGCTCTCAAGTTCGCCATGCGAGGCCTGAATTTTCGCATAATAAAGTGCCATCAATGGTGATGTAGATGGCAGCCGCGGTTGTCGATACCAGGGTGAAGGCCTTGCATCGCTGCGCCGGGCAGGCCGTTGATGTGGAAACCAAAAAAATAAAATAGACCAAAGGCAGCCACGTTCACGGCGAACATGCGCTGAAACGTGTGCGCGTCACCGAACACCGTACGGCGGTAAACCGTACTCGCAAGACCCGCTTGCGCCATGGCATCCGTGCGATGCGGCGCTTGCTTGAAACCAAGGACGTTAAAGGCGCCACCGATTTGGTCCCCAAGACCTATTCGTTGATCGATCGCGCCGCCAAGTGGGGCATCATCAAGAAGAATACCGCGGCCCGCTATAAGAGCAGGCTGACGATCCGGTTACGCAAAATCGCTTCCGCTTAAACCTCCGGCTGTTTCTTCTCCAGCGAACCCATCTACGCCAGGGCTCCCTTTTCCGAAGACAGACTAGCGAATAAATTGACACTGCGGGCTGCCTTTGTTGTAATAGGTGAGGCCCACCTGTTGCTCCTCAGTAGCTCAATGGTAGAGCATTCGGCTGTTAACCGAAGGGTTGTAGGTTCGAATCCTACCTGAGGAGCCAAATTCTTCAACCGGTTGCAAAAACGCAACCTCAGTGAACGATCTCTACTTTGGGGACTTCTTGTGCCTGCGAAGATCAAAGCGATTGTATTCGACGCCTACGGAACGTTGTTCGATGTTCACTCCGTGGTGCTGCGCGGCGGTAGCGGCATCGCGGGCGATCTCGACGCGCTGTCGCGGTTGTGGAGGCAGAAGCAACTGGAATTCACGTGGTTGCGGGCTCTCATGGAGCGCTACGAGGACTTCTGGCAGGTCACGGAGGCAGCTCTGCGCTCGGCGATGAGGCAACTCTCGATCGAGGTCAGCGAGGTTCAGTTCGACCGGCTGATGCAGGCCTATCTCGCGCCCGCGACATTTGCTGACGCAAGATCTGTCTTGGAAATCCTTACGGGCATTCCGCTGGCTATCCTATCGAACGGCTCGCCGAAGATGCTGGACTCCGCGGTTCGAAATAACGGATTGGAGTCCTATTTCGCCGGGATCATTTCCGTGGACCGCGTGAAGACATACAAACCATCTCCCCGGGTTTATGCGCTTGCTCCCGAGATTCTTCAGGTTCCCGCCGGGGAGATTCTTTTCGTTTCCTCGAATTTATGGGACGCGACTGGAGCAAAGGCGTTCGGTTACCAGGTCTGTTGGTGTAACCGGGCGGAAGCACCCATGGATGGCTGGGGTTTTCTTCCCGATTTCACGGTGTCCCGGCTGGACCAGATCGCAGAACGTCTGCAGAGATAAATTCATTGGTGGGGCCGCGCGAAGTCGCCGTGCAGCCAGCGTTTCATGTCGGGGGCGAACTCGCGCATGACGTTGATACCGGCGTCAATCAAAACAGTGTCGGAGCCCGCGAAGAAGATGGCCCGCCCGGTATGAAAACGCTGCGGCCACCACATGCGGGACACCGCCGCGGCTCCGTAATCACCCAGGAACTCACTATAGGCGGGCATCATGCCTCCGCTATCGTCATGGCGCCAGATGGTGTGCAGAAACGCGTCGGCAATACGCCCCTGGTAGCTTGGGTGCTTTGAGCGGAAAAAGCGGGTGTCCTCGCCATCGATCGCCTGTACCGGGAACATGATGCTGCGTTGGACTACATATTGCCCGATGTGAGACGCGTAGCGTTCCGAAAAAGCATCCCATCCCTGACCCCACTCAGGCGGCCGATTGCGCGCCTGATCGAAAGCCGCGCCGATCCCGGCATAGACAAAATTGTCGAACTCGAACAAGTGCCGCGCGTCGTAACGAAGCTTATCTTCAACGCTGAGACTGTGCCATTGGGGCGATTGAGGCCCTTGAGCCTGGCTGGAAGGGGCACCCGAGGGATCATGCACAGGTTGCTGGGCCAGCACAGTGCTGGAAAGGATGACGGCCAGAAGGAAGGTTCTGTCGACCATATCTGTAATGATGCATCTTGGGGTCGATTTGGTTTCAGCGCCTTCACAGAACCGTGGGGACGCCCCGCCTAAGCCGGCCGGTGCGCCTTGAGGAAGGAATGGATTTGGCGCACCGCCAGGGGAATCCGCTCCTTGGGTTCTTTCCAGGGGAAGATGCTCACTTCGGCTTGCGGTGCGAGCATGGCGCACTCCATGGCGACGGCGTAGGGGTGAGCGGGGACTTCGTCGGGCAGGATCAGAACCGGGTTTTGGCAACTGCGCACGAAATCCCGGGTCACGGTGAATACGAAGTCGGGGTCGGTGATGAACATTTTGGTCACGAATTTATCGACCGTCGGCGTAGTGATCTCGGGCCGCTTGGCGATCAGCGTTTGACCCCAGTTATTCCAGAACGCGCCTGGGTACTTGGGGTCGCGCATCTCTGGACGCCAACCCACGGGCTGCGCCAGCACGGCGGCGGCGACTCGATTAGGCGCGCGCTTTAGGAGGCTCCAGATGAAAGGGCCGCCGATACAAAAGCCCATCACCATGAACTTGTCGATGCCCAGGTGATCCATCAGGCCGAGCTGGTCGTCGGCGTGGGAGTCCCACGGGCGGTCGACTTCGACAGGGCCGGTGGACTGGCCGCTGGGGGCGTTGCGCAGATCCGCGGTGATGCAGCGGTACTGACTTTTGAACTCCTCGATGGCGTTGAAAGGAGCGTTGCCGGTGAAGAAGGAAATGGTCGCGTTCAATCCTCCGCCGGGCAGCAGCAGCAAGGGGAAGCCGGAGCCAGCCTCCTCATAATAGATGCGAACGGGGCCTTTTTCGTAGAACTTGCCAGTTCCTACTTTGCCCGCCTGCTGCGCAAATACGCGGGGCACGGCGGCTGTTGCCGCTGCCGCGGCGCCCGCTACTAATAGGCTACGTCTGGTTGAACCCATAATCGGCTTCCTCCTTGATCATTGTCATGCAACTCCAAGCGCCGGCACGACCGATTAGCTTAATATACTCGATCGGAAAGCTGTTAGAATTCCTCCTGGAGGCGAACATGAGATTTTTGTCAGGGCTGGTATTAGGAGGCTTACTCTGCGGAGGAGCCTGGACGTTGTCGGCGCAAAACGAGCGCGCGATGCATCCGCGAATTGCGACGGCAATCGCGGCTTTGAAAGACGCGCGCGCTTACATGGAAGCCGCACCCCACGATTTCGGCGGCCATAAAGCGGACGCTATTCGCGCTACCGACGCGGCTATCCGGCAGTTGAATCTCGCCTTGGCTTATCGCGCCCGCGAAGATCGGCGCTAACGGCGGCGGCGCGGTGCGATTACTGCGGCCGGCGGAACAGTCCGCCATAGACCGCTTTGGCGAGGATGTGACCCTGAATCGCCTTGATCACATTGGCGCGCGTCTCGAAGGCGTCAGACGATGGTTTGACGTCTAGCTTGGTGTCGAGCGCGTAGAGCTCAAAGACGTAGTGGTGGAACGGACCGTTCGCGCCTGCTCCGGGTCCGCGGTACATGGGTCCAGTGGCGCTGATCTGATAGCTTCCGTCGGGTAATTGCGATCCTTTGGGTACGCCTTCAGGCAAGCCAGTCGCGGTTGCCGGAATGTTCCAAAGGACCCAGTGCGCCTGATCGTCGGTAGTCTTGTTGCGGGCGAGATCCATGTCGTGCATGTTGAGGAAGAAACTCTGCGTGCCGGCGGGCGCGTTGGTCCAGCTCATGGCGGGCGATGTGCCCTCGCCTACGGCAACGCCCGGAGCAGCCTGACTGAAGTTCACTGGAATCTGGCCGCCGTCGGGAAATCCCGGGATGGTGAGAACCATGGCAGGCGGTGGAGGGGCTTGCGCAAATACTGAGAAAGTCAGGCACACGAGGATCGTCGGGAAAGGAAGCAATCGCATGGGACTATCCTAGCGTGGATTTGGCGGCGCGAAGGCAGCGTCAATTTTCTTCAGTAGCGCGGCACGGACGGGTCAACCAGGGTGCTCCAGGCGTCGATGCCGCCGGACATGCTCTGGCAACCCGGCACGCCTTGTTCCCGCAGCCAATGGACCACGTTCAAGCTGCGCACTCCGTGGTGGCAGAAGACGATCAATGTGGCTTCGCCGGCCTTGGCATCCAGTTCCTGCAAGCTGGCTGCGATGTTCCGCACGGGGATCAGGGTGGCGCCCGCGATGCGCGTGATGGCGAATTCTTCCGGCTCGCGGACGTCAATCAGGAGCAGCGGTTCGCCGGCGTCAATGCGCTGCTGGACGTCTTGCGGGCTGGTTTCTAGCGGGAGGATCGTGTCACTCATCGAGATTGCCGGTTTCAGGCGCGGCCGGAAAACTCGCGGGTTTCGGTGGCTATTTTCACCTTTTCGCCTGGCTTGATGAAGAGCGGAACGCGGATCTCCAGGCCGGTCTCAAGCTTGGCTAACTTGGTGCCGCCGCCGCTGGCCGTGTCACCGCGCACGCCGGGTTCGGTTTCGGCAACCTCCAATTCCACGAACATCGGAAGCTCCAAACCAATCGGATTGCCGTTGTATTTGTGCGCATGGATCAGGGCACCCTCCACCAGCAGGTCCAACGCATCCCCGATTACGGTAGCGGGAAGGTTGAGGGTTTCGAAGTTGTCTTGATCGAGGAAATAGGAACCGTCGGCGTCACTATATAAATAGCTGACGGGAACCAGTTGCATATCGGGCTCCTTGAATTTCTCACCGGCCTTGAAGGTCTTATCCAGAACGGCGCCGGTGAGCAGGTTGCGAACTTTCAGACGCACCAAGGTCTGGCCGCCGCGCGCGGTGGGCGTGCTGATTTCTGCCTCCAGGCAGTAGAAGGGGGCATTTTCGTGTTCAAAGAGGGTCCGGCGTTTTACGTTGATCGCGTCAATCAGTGAGGCCAATGGTGTTCGGGTTCCTTAATCTCCAAGTATAGAAGGCGTCATCGAGTGGCGCAGCATTATAGGAGCAGCGCAGCATTAAAGGAGCAAAGCGTCGATGCGGTGCGCGTGCACCATTTCTTCGTTCGGAGACCAAGCGAACACGGTGAACCGTCCGTCCTGCGAAGCCACCAAGGCGAGGGCGTCGCGCTGGTCGTGGACGAACTGCGCGGCTGACAGATGGCGGGTGCCTCCCAACTGGGCCGGCTCGGCAATCAGCGGGCTTCCGCCTTCGATGGGCTCGGTTACAATCACCTGGTTCACCTGCGGAGATCGATAGCGGCGGACGATCTTGGCGCCGAATGCCAGCAGTTCGTAATCCGCGGTAATCAGCGTGGCGCCGTCGACCGCAGTCAGGCCTGCAATTCCATCCACGGCGCGGCCTAAGCGCGTCTTCCCAGCGGCGGCTGGGCTTCCCCCCGGTATCTTTTCGCATCAGATCGGCCAGGCGCGAGAACACTGGCGCAACCGAGTAGGTGACGGGTTGCAGGATGGATTCGGTCCAAGCATCCGAGCCTGGGGGCACCACCAGCAAGAGGCCGCCACGCCCATGTGCCCGGATGGATACGGCAAGCTGCAAGAGGACGTTCACTTCCGATCCCGTCGCGAATTGAGATTCCGAGCGTAGGAGTGAGCGGAGGAGACTTGGATATGCGGGATTGATCGCTGCCTGGGGGTGAATGATTTTGATCTCGTCCCCTTGCAGCACGGCGATATTGATGAATTTGCCGGATTCTTCGGACGGACTTCGCTTCACCACCAGCAAACCGGGGAGGACGACTTCGAGAACCAAACAAAACGGCGGAAGATTGCGGGTGATGCCCCAAACCCGCAACTCATCGTCTTGCGGCCAAACGCCCAGATGAAGACCGGCTCTCTCGACGGCAGCGGCGAGCTTGGTGAGATCTTTGGGGTCCAAGGTAAGCGCATTGGCCAGGGTGAGCGCATCGTCCACTTTTTCCGGCGCAACGAACGCGAAGGAAATGCGAGGTATGTAGCCTTCCTCCCGGCGCAAGCTGGTCCAGAAAGCGGCATCGATCATCGCGGCTAGCGCGGCCGGATCGGGCTGCGTCGCGGGGTAGGCCGCGGCGGCCAATATTTGATGGATGCGATCGGCCGCCAACTGGGCGGCGGCGTAGGTGGGTTGGATCACGAGGCCCAACCGCCGTTAGGAATATTGGCAAACGTGCGTTGAGTGCGACTCATGTACTTCTAGTTTGCGACGCCAGGCCTGTTCGACACAATTCGTTATTGAGGGACGAGCGATAGGGACACGCGTTAAGCTTAGGGAGTTACGAAAGGTGAAGACGATGAAACAGGCTGTTGCATGGACCATCCTCCTTGTCTTGGGTCACCCGAGCGGCGCGTTGCGCGCTCAGTCCCGCGATGACATTGCTAAGCAGTTTGCAGGTATGTGGCGGCTGGTATCTAACCCGCAGCGCCTTGCTGACGGAACGACCAGGGAAGGCTCGAACAGCGTCGCTTACGCGTTTTTCGACGCCGACGCCAGCCACATGTGCTTCCTCAGCATGAATCCGCAGCGGCCGCGTTGGAAGTCGGAAGCGGCGCCGACAGCGGAAGAAGCGCAGTCCGCCATCAAGGGCTTCGGCGCCTACTGTGGCACCATCGAGATCCACGCGAAAGAGGGGTTTATCCTGCGAAATTATGAGATCAACCAAACCCCCAACGCGGTCGGTAAGGTGACTAAGCGATGGTACAAATTCGAGGGGGCGAATCGTATGTCCTTGAGGATTGACACACCGGAACTCAACTTGCCCATGGTTGAAAACACACTGATCTGGGAGCGCCTAGGCAAATAGCCACTCGTCCCAGCTTGGGGGAACCCTTGTGCTAGAATTTTGCGCATCACCGCTATCCGCGCGGGTTGGCTCACGAGACTGGACCGGGAGAAACTGCCATGCCGTTTTACGAAAAAGGCGCCGTTCGCATCCACTTTGAAGAGGCCGGTTCCGGCTTCCCGTTGTTGCTGATCCTGGCGGGGGATTGAACTCGACGATGTCGTTCTTCACCAGCGGCTCGCCCTTCAACGCCATCGAGGAGTTCAAGGGCGAGTACCGCTGCGTCACGTCGGACCTGCGCAACGCCACTGGCGGCCAGTCGTCGGGGCCGCTCGAGATTGACCGGCCGTGGGATTCGTATGCTGACGATCACCTCGCGCTGATGGATCACTTAGGCGTCGACAAGTTCATGGTGATGGGTTTCTGCGTGGGCGGGCCTTTCATCTGGAACCTGCTGCGGCGGGCGCCGGATCGTATTGTGGCGGCCGTGCTGGCTCAGCCCAGCGGATCGCGTCCAGAGATGCGCGATCTGTTTTACGAAACCAACATGACGGGCTGGGGTCCGGAATTGGTCAAACGCCGGCCCGAGATCACGATGGAGATGGTCGACAAGTTTCTGACCAAGATGTACCGCACCAACCCCGATTTCGTTTTCACCGTAACGCGGGATTTCGTGAGGCATTGCCAAACGCCGTGCTGATTCTGCCGGATGATATCCCGGCGCATCCCTACGCTATAGCCATGGAAGCCGCGATGCTCGCGCCCAAAGCCGAAGTGAGTCTCTACCCGTGGAAAGAACCCAAGGAGCGGATTCCCCTGGCGGTGCGCCAGATACATTCCTTCCTGCGGGCGCATCGGCCGGCTTAGACAGCAACGACCGATAATGAGAAGGGTGCCAAGTTTACCGGCGGTTGCGGAACCGCTTCTCACCGTCGATGATTTCCTGTGGTTCCTGTACCTTTATCCACTGCGGATGCTCTCGGCAATTAGTCCGCGAAGTCTTCTGTATTCGCTGGGACGGCTGTCGTGGTTTCGCGCCCGGAAACGCAGGGATGGCGTAGCTCGACGGATGCTCAAAGCACAGTGTCCCGGCATCCCGCGCGATCGAATTCCGCAGATCGCCGGAAAGTTCCTGGCGAACTCCTGACTG
>CAVVZG010000199.1:0-61332 GCA_963752205.1 Bryobacterales bacterium
GATTTTCGATGCGATCCGGCAGTTTGGGCCGGAGACTGCGAAGCCGGTATTCGACCTGGCGGAGGAACGGGTGAACGAGGGCGTGGTTGCGATCGGATCGGCGGCGACGAAGCGCGCGGTCCCGCGGGATTGTTCCGCGATTTGTTTCGCGAGGCGCGCGATCGCGGGCTGCACCTGACGTGTCACGCCGGCGAGACGCCGGGGCGCAAAGCGTGTGGGACGCGCTGCAATCGGCTCGGAGCGCATCGGTCACGGCATTCGCTCGATCGAAGATCCGGCGCTGGTGGCGCATCTGGCCGCGAAGAAGATTCCGCTTGAAATCTGCATTTCAGTAACTTGCGCACATGCGCGGTGGCCTCGCTCGCGGAGCATCCTGTGCGGCGGCTCTATGACGCGGGCGTGCCGATTATTCTCAATTCCGACGATCCCGCGATGTTCGAATGCACGTTGACGAGTGAATATGACCTCGCGGCGCGCGAGTTTGGATTTAGCGAAGAGGAATTGGATGGAATAGCGGGCAACGCCTATCGTATGCTTTCCAGGAGAGCATCGCGGTCGGCCGGCGACATGCCCGGAGTTCTTGCGGATGTCTTCGCGCGTCGAGAGCTTGCGGCGGTAGCGGCCGAAGTATTCGTCGATGTCGCCGCCATAATGGAAGCTGTACATGATGTCGGCGAAGACGCGCGGTGTGGCTGCAGGCCCAGCGCATGGCCGGATTCATGCAGGCAGGTCAGGTAGACGATGGTGTCGCGCAGCAGGTGGTCTTTGACGGGCGGGTCGGCGATCAGGATATGCACTCCGAGCCGCGGCGGCCATTGACGTCGATCGGACACGGCTTCGCCGTAGAGGCCGCTGTTTTTGTCGGCCCAGACGCACCCGGAGCAGGGCGTTCATTGCGGTCTTTGGTCTCGACGAAATGCAGTTGCCCGCCGGACGGCGTTTCCCACGCCTCGAGCGCCCAGCGCGCCAGATCGGCATCGCCGGCATCGCAGCCCGCGAGCATGACGGTGCAGGGCTCGATCCAGAAAGTGGTGTCGGCGGCGCGGGCGGCGGCCGTCGGCGAGAACACAGCAGGCTAACGCTTCGTAGAAAGTTTTTCATCGGCCAGCGCCTTGATTGTGGCTTCGAGTTCGGCCACGCGCTTGGACAAGTTCGTCGATGGCCTGGCCTTCGGGATCGGGCAGATCGCCGTGTTCCAGAGGCTCGAATTCTTCGTCGTCGCCACGACGCGCCCGGGCACGCCGACCACGGTCGAATGATCGGGCACCGGATGCACCACCACGCTGCCCGCGCCGATCTTGACGTGGTCGCCGATGCGGATATTGCCGAGGATCTTCGCGCCGGTGCCGATGACCACGTCATCGCCGATGGTGGGATGGCGTTTGCCGCGTGTCCTTGCCGGTGCCGCCCAGCGTCACGCCCTGGTAGATCAGCACGTCGTCGCCGATCTCGGAGGTTTCGCCGATCACCACGCCCATGCCGTGATCGATAAAGAAGCGGCGTCCGATACGGGCGCCGGGGTGAATTTCAATGCCGGTCAGGGTGCGCGAAAACTGCGAAATGACGCGGGCCAGCGTGAACCAGCCGCCCGTATAGAGCCGGTGCGCCACGCGATGCAGCAGCACCGCGTGGAAGCCGGGATAGCACAGGACGATTTCGAGCACGCTGCGCGCGGCCGGATCGCGCCGGAATACGGTATCGAACTGCTCGCGAATGTGCCCGGCCATGCTTAGCTTGTAACCATCATTATCACGGTTTCCGGGCAACTGCGTGTAGGATATTAGATATTGTGAGATTCCTCTTCGTCGCACTTATTTTGGCGCTGGCTGGCTGCTCGGCTCCCACCGATACCGGCGCAACCGAAGCAGACCACGGCGCCGCAGGCTACCGATACCGTCATTTCGAATAAGCACCCGCTGGCCAAGTATCTGGAACTCTCCGGATACCGCATTTCGGAAACGGCCGCGGGCAAGTTGAACATCAAATTCGTGGTGATCAATCATTCGGAGGCGGATATCGGCGATCTGACGCTGAAGATCCGGCTGGTGACGACGGCGGCGAAGCCGGAAGATCCGCCGATCACGGAGTTTGAGGCCAAGGTTCCGGCGGTGGGGCCGCAGGAAATCAAGGACGTTACGGCTACCGCTACCACCAAGTTGCGCATTTATGAATTGCCGGACTGGCAGTTCATACGCGCCGAGGTGGAGATCACATCTCCTGCACCGTAGTCTTAGAAACGCCGTGACGGAACGCCTTTACTACCAGGACTGCTATCTGCGGGAGTTTCGCGCGCAGCGTCATCGAAACTGCGGACGATGGGAAGCGCGTTTACCTCGACCGCACCGCGTTCTACCCCACTTCCGGCGGCCAGCCATTCGACACAGGGAGGCTGGGCGGGGCCAATGTGATTGAGGTGATCGACGAAGAGGAGCGGGTGGCTCACGTTCTGGATGCGGCGATCATGGCGGGCGAAGTTGCGGGGAAGATCGATTGGCAGCGGCGCTTCGATCACATGCAACAGCATAGCGGGCAGCATTTGCTGTCGGCGGTGCTCGAAGAATTGTTCAAGATTCCCACGGTGAGTTTTCATCTGGGAAGTGAAGTTTGCACCATCGACGTAACGGCTCCGTCGCTGGCTGCCCGGCAGATCGAACAAGCCGAGGAACGCTGCGCGGAAATCGTCAGCGAAGCCCGGCCGCTGGCAATCACTTTTGAAGATGCCGCCGCCGGGCTGCGCAAAGAATCGCAGCGGACGGGGACGCTGCGCGTCGTGGCCATCGACGGGATCGACCGCAGCGCTTGCGGCGGGACGCACGTGCGCACTACCGCCGAGATCGGGCCGGTGGCGATTCGCAAAACAGAAAAGATCCGCGGGAACACGCGGCTGGAATTTGTCTGCGGCCTGCGAGCACAGCGCCACGGGCGCGCCGATTTCCGGAGTTTGCTGGAACTCTCGCGACTGCTTTCGGTGCCGGCCGCGGAAACTCCCGCTCTGGTGGCCAGCCAACTCGAACGCATCAAGGCACTTGAAAAAGCGAACCAACGCCTGGCAGCGGAAATCGCCCAGCGCGAGGGGCGCGAATTGTGGGCTGCAACCGCTCCCGGCCCCGACGGTGTCCGGCGTGTGACGCAACGGCTCGACATTGATGACACTCTAAGGACACGCGCGCAGGCGTTTGCCGCGGAAGGCAAGGCGGCGTTCCTGGCAGTGTCGCTAAATCCGCCAGCGATTTTACTCGCGGCGTCGGCCGATTCTGGAATTCACGCCGGGGACCGGGTGAAGGCCGCAGTCAGCGCGGCGGGTGGCAGGGGTGGTGGCAATCAGTTGCTGGCGCAGGGCAGTCTTCCGGCAACGGCAAATTTGGATGCCATAGCGGAGATTCTGTTGTGATTTTAGCGGGCGTCGGCGATGCCTGGGAGGGGCTCTTGCAGTTGCTCCAACTCCGCCATCTTGGCGGACGCTCCTTCGCCGAGACTTGTCTGGGGATACATCAGCCGCAGTAAGCTGAGTTGAAATTCCAATTCAGACCGCCAAGCGGGGGAAAGCAACGAATTTGCGTCCATGACCAACTGTATCGGCCTAGCCGGCTTCCTTCGGTAGGGCGATGTCGATGCTTAGGGCTCAAGGAATCCGGAAGGGGCAGGATATAGGGGGGCAATGGGGGATCACAGTGTGGGAATCAGCGGGGAACAACTGAGGAAGTCCGGAATACCTTGAGCCTTTATCATTCTCATTACGACTCTTCAGCGTGCAATCCGTTCGCCAATTACTAACTCATTGAAAAATGGACGATGCCATCATTGGCCGGGCTGAACCAGGAAACGATTACCGGTTTAAGGTGCGGTCGGGGGTGCAGTGGACACTCGGGAAACGCGGCCGGACTTGGCCTCGTCGAGGACCACATTGTTGTTGGCGAGTGTGGCGCCGGTGGAGACGTCGAGCTGCACGCGGGCTCCGGCATAGGTGGCCTGGGCGGTGACTTCGGCGGCGGCGGCGGTGGTGAGGTCGCGCTGGTCCTGAATGACCTGGTATACCGTGGTTGCTCCCAGGGCCAGCTTCTTCTGGTCGGCGTCGAGGGTTTGTTCCTGCAGGACGCGGCCTTTGACGGCGGCCTGGTATTGGGCGCGGGCCTGGTCGAGGGCGATCATGGCGTTCTTGACGTCCACGCGGATCTGGTTAATCTGGCGCTGCACCAGTAACTGGCTCTGGCGCAGGTTCAGCGAAGCGGTGGCAATGTTTGCCTGCGCCGCTCGGTTACGCAAGGGAATGTTGAGGCTGAGACCGACCGAGTAGGTGGGGAAACTACGCCCAAACAACTGTGCCAGGACGCTGCCATAGCCTCCCACGAAAAAGGGATCGGCTATGGGGGGTGTTTGGACTAATCCAGTTTGCGCGCTGACCGGCCCTATGAAGGTATTCTGCGTGCCTACCAACGCGTTGCTGCGGAAATCGCCGGTGGCATTGAGCGTCGGTAGCAGTGCGTTGCGCGTGCCGGCGAGGGCAATCTGCGCGTTATCGATTTGGATGCGGCTCTGCGCCAGATCGGGGCGATTATCGAGCGCCTTATTCACCAGATCCTGGATAGGTTCGACTGATTCCACTTCAGGAATACGAATGGGATCGGTGGGCACTACGTGGGCGTCGAGAATCGCCTGACTGGCGAGTCCATTGCGGCTGAGCGCGCTTTTCAGCACCGATTCAAGTTGCAACACCGCCGACTGCGCGGCCACTAGGGCTTGCTGAGCGGTGGCTAACTGCGCTTCCGCACGCACCACTTCGATGGGAGCCAGGGTTCCGATCTCTACTTGCTTTTTGTTGTCGTCGTACAATTTTTGCGCGACGGCCACCGCTTGCTGGTTGACGCTGACGGTGGAAATGGCGGCCACCAGGTTCCAATACAATTGCACGACATTGGCCACGGTATTGATTAGTTGCTGGCGGAAAACGTAATCGGCGGCCTTCAGGTTGTTCTTGGCGATGCGGATGGTGCGATTGTTTTGCGCGAAGCCGAAGCCTTGCAGCAGCGGTTGCACGGCGCTCAGATCCAGGCTGGAGGTGGTAAACGGGTTGACAGTAGAGCGGAACGAGTTTTGATCCTGCACGATGTTGTTATAAGCCAGCGACACTGTGCCGCCGCTGAGGAAACTCTGCGAGACGCCGAAATTGGCGGTCTTGTTGGTGGTGACCAGCGCGGTGGTTCCGCTGGTTACCGTGTTAGATTGCGGCGAGGTGGTGTGGCCGAAGTTGAGGTTGCCGGTGACGAACGGGTCGAAACTGAGTCCCGTGCCCAGGGCAGCCAGCGCGCTGAGATCGCCGTTGGCTGCCAAGCCGGCGCTGGAACTCCCCAGCAAGGCCAAGTTCGCGCCAGTGGGAACGCCGGCCAGAACGCCGGTGGGTATGCCGTTGATCGTTGCTCCGGAATGGGCGCGCAACAGGTCGGCCTCGGCGATGGAAAATTCGTAGCGCTCGATTTCAACGTCCAGATTATTTTCAAGGGCCAGTGCAATGGCGTCCGATAGCGACAGATACAGGTTCCCCGCGCGCAGCAGCGTGTCAATGCGGCTGGAGTTCGAAACGTTCACCGGCGCCAGCGGGCGCGCCTGGTAGGGCTGGGTGACGCCGGAGTACCAGCGCGGGCGCTGCGGCTGGCGGCTGTTGGGCGAAGCTGGGAGGCGCCGCCACCAGCAGGGCACACAATACGGCTATAGAGGATTGCAACTGTTTCATGATTTCCTTAAATGACGATACCTGTCGCCAATTTGTTCCCGCATTGGCCATTTGGCGGCAGCGCGGAGCACGTCTTAACCAATTAGTTTCTCATGGCTTGCGCGGCCGCGCACGGGCCTGGGCCGCAAAATGCCGTCTGCCGCCGATTCTGCGCTATATTTGGATTCGTGTCCGACGCCGTCATGCAGGTTTTCCGCGAGACTGGAGCTTATCTTAAGGGCCATTTTCGTCTCACCAGCGGTCTTCACTCGAATGAATATTTACAGTGCGCGCTGGTGCTGCAGCACCCGGCTATCGCCGAAGGTTTCGGGCGCGAGCTGGCGGGGCAGCTTCCGGCATGCGATGTGGTGGTATCGCCCGGCCATCGGCGGTTTGCCCATCGGCCACGAAGTGGCGAAAGCCAAAGGCGCGCGCTTCATCTTTACGGAGCGCGATGCCGCGGGCAAAATGATTCTGCGCCGCGGATTCTCTTTGCGTCCGGGGGAAGCGGCGCTGGTGATTGAAGACGTGGTCACCACCGGCGGCACCACTCGCGAAGTGATCGACGTGGCGACGGCGGCGGGGGCGCGCGTGCTGGCAGCCGGGTCGATCATCGATCGCAGCGGGGGGCGCGTCGATCTGGGCGTGCCGCGTGTCGCCCTGGCGACTCTCGATGTGGTGGCTTATCCTCCTGACTTCTGCCCGATGTGCCAGCAGGGACTTCCGGTGGAGAAGCCGGGATCGCGCAACACGGCGTAATGCGCCGCATCCGCATGACCGTCAGCTATGACGGGACTGAATACCACGGCTGGCAAGTGCAGCCGGGGCTGCCGACCATCCAGAGTGTGTTGGAGGGTGTGCTGGCGGAGATCGAAGGCGCTGCCGGTGAGGGTGGCTGGGTCAGGCCGCACCGACGCGGGGGTTCATGCGCTGGCGCAGGTGGCTGCGTTCACGCTGGTGAATCCGATTCCCGTGGACAATTTGCGCAAGGCCATTAACCGTCTGTTGCCGCTGGACATTCGGGTACTCGAAGTCGCGGAAGCGGCGGCGGATTTTCATCCGCGCTACCAGGCGCACGCGAAGACCTACGAATACCGCATCCATCGCGGCGAAACGTGTTCGCCTTTCGATCACCGCTACGTGTATCACTATCCGTATCCGCTCGACGAAGAGCGCATGTTTGAACTCGCGCCGATGATCGAGGGCGAGCACGATTTTTCGGCGTTTGCGGCGTCAGATGATAAAGACGAACTGGGGCGCTCCAACATCCGGCGTGTGTTTCATTCGCGAGCCAGACGGTCTGGCGATTTGCTGGTTTATAGTGTGCGCGGCAGTGGGTTTCTGAAACATATGGTGCGCAATATCATGGGCGTGCTTCTCGAAGTGGGGAAGGGAAACCTCACGCGCGCCGATATCGAAAAACGTCTCGACCCGGCGTGCACGATTCCGCCGGGGCCTTCGGTGCCCGCGCTGGGGTTGTTCCTGGTCAGCGTGGAATACTGATCTCGCCGGCGGGAACATCGCTAGATTTGCGCGAACGACGCTCGACCAGTTCGACCAAGCCGTCCGCCAGTTTTTTCCCCACGTTGATGCGATAGGGGAACCCGATGAGATCGGCGTCCTTGAATTTCACGCCGGGGCGGGCGTCGCGATCGTCGAGCACGGCGTCATGTCCTTCGCTGAGCAGCCGTTGATAAATTTCGCGGGCCGCTTCCAGACGTTCGGGATGCACGGGGGTTATCACGACGGTGAACGGGGCGATTGCCGCGGGAAGTATGAGGCCGTCGGCGTCGTGATTCTGTTCGGCGGCGGCGTGCAAGATGCGCTCGGGCGTGTCCAGCAAAGTCACTCTGGAAAAATGCAGCGGGCCGCCGCCGATGATTGACGAATCTCCCTCGACCACGTGCCGAACGTCCGCGAACTCCGCAGCGAAGTCTTTGCCCGGCGACACATTGCGCAGGTGGTAATCGGTGCGATTGGCGCCGGCGATCATATTGCGCCGGGCGCGCAGCGCTTCGTCGGCGATCATTTTGACTCCGCTCACGCCTACGGGGCCGAGCGAGCCAGGATCGGCTCCGAACCAAGCGCGGATCTCTTCCGCCTCGGCCTGCCGCGCTTCCGGCAGCTTCGCCGGGTTCAGTTGATGATCGCCGCGCAGCAGTATTAGAAGCGGTTGGCCATCTCGAACCATGACTAGGCTCTTTATCTGCGAAGTCGCTGGCAAACCGGTCAACCCGGCGATCTGCGCGATGGTTTTGACGCCGGGGGTGTGGAATGCTTCAGGTTCGAGATCGCCCGCGGGATCGGGAACTATCGGAGGCTGTGCGATGCTGACGGCTTTCGCCGCGAGAGCCGCGTAATTGGTTCCGCGCACCAGCACTTCGCCGCCTGATTCCGACTCCGCCACGAAGTCCTCGCCTGCGGCGATGCAGGCAACACCGCAGCGTTCGAGCGCACGCACTTCGCGCAGGAGGGCTGCGATCTTCGCGAGCGCGCGCTGCCCCAAGAACAAATACTCCCGGCCGCGCATGTAACCGGCGCGCACCAACAGCGGATGATTGTTTTCGCGTAACGTGGCGATTGCAAGTTCGCTCCACAACATACCTATTGTCATAACATGCGGTGTGATAGCATCCGAAACATGACCAAGGCATTCGCCACCGCGCTGCTTTTGGCGGCGTCCCTACCGGGACAAACGCCCAATATCGACGACTTTTTCCGTGATTTCACGGCGACTTGGGTGCGCGGAAATCCCAACCTGGCGACTGCGGACCGCTATTTCACCGGCGAAGAACAGGACCGTCTGGAGCGCCAGCTCACTCCGCTGACCCTCGCTTACCGCCACGCGCGCATTCAACTCGCCAAGCAAGGGCTGGCGCAGTTGCAGAGGTTCGACCGCGGTAAATTTACGCCAACGCAACGTATTTCCGCCGACCTGATGCAGTGGCAATTGGATACGGTGGTCCGCGAGGAGCCGTACCTCGACTACACCTTTCCTCTCGAACAAATGAACGGGGCCAACGTCAATCTTGTTGAGACTCTGACTGTCCGGCATCCTCTGGCTAACGAAAAAGATGCCGGGAATTATGTCGCGGCGCTGCGCCAGGTGAGTTCGCGGATGGAGGAAGCCAACGCCGAGTCCCGCGCGCTGGCGGCGAAGAACATTATTCCGCCCAAATTCATTCTGAACGCCACCATCAAGCAGATGCAGGGGTTCATTGATCCGTCGCCCGGGCAGAATCCGTTTGTCGCGATCTTCGCGCAGAAGATGGAGGCTGCGAAAATTCCCGAGCCGCGCCGCGAAGAACTCCGTGGGGAAGCGGAGAAGATTGTGGGCACGGAAATCTATCCGGTATGGAAGAACGCGATTTCGACGCTCGAATCGCAACTGCCGCGTTCGACCGATGACGCCGGATTGTGGCGGCTCAAAGGCGGTGCGGACGCCTATGCTTATTTTCTGCGGCGCTACACTACCACCAACTTGACGCCTGAACAAATTCATCAAATCGGCCTGAATGAAGTGGCGCGCATCGAAAAAGAGATGGACACGATCTTCCGCCGGCTGGGGCGTACCGAAGGGATCGATCAACGAGCGCTCCGAAAAACTCAAGCAGGACTTGGCGTATCCGCGAACCGAAGAAGGCCGAGCGGCTCTCATGGCGGACGCCGACGGCATCTTGCGCGACGCCGAAAAACGCGCGGCGGTATTGTTCGATAAGACTCCCAAGAGCCGTGTGGTGGTGCAGCCGTTCCCGCGCTTCCGCGAGGCCAACGCCGCGGCGAACTACAATAGCCCGGCGCCGGACGGTTCGCGGCCGGGTGTCATCCAGATTCCTTTGCGTCCCGAAATGATGACGAAGTTTGCTTTGCGCAGCTTGATTTATCACGAGGGCGTTCCGGGCCATCACTTTCAGATCGCCTTGCAGGTTGAGAACAAGGATCTGCCGCGCTTCCGGCAGATTGGGGCGTTCGGAGGCATCTCTGCGCTGGTCGAAGGCTGGGGACTCTACGCCGAGCGGCTCGCCGCGGAATCCGGCTGGTACGACGGCGATCCCGAAGGCCAGCTCGGGCAACTGTACGACGCCCTGTGGCGCGCGCGGCGCTTGGTGGTCGATACCGGCCTGCACGCCAAGCATTGGACTCGCCAGCAAGCCATCGACTACGGCATCGAAGCCAGCGAAGTGGAGCGCTACGTTGTGTTCCCGGGCCAAGCGTGTTCGTACATGATCGGGCAGTTGAAAATTGTCGAGCTGCGCGAGAAGGCCCGCAAGGCGCTGGGCGACAAATTCTCTTTGCGCGAGTATCACGACGTGGTGCTCGACACCGGCACTGTTCCGCTGGAGATTCTGGAGCGTCAAGTGGACGCTTACATCGCCTCGGCGCGGAACCGCAACCCATAGTCCGCCGGCCTCACGTCGCGTACGATGGTCTGCCACGGCGCATAGCCGCGCTTGGCGGAATAGGCGTCGTCTTCGAACTGCAACGCCACGTCGATGCGGGCGCCGGGCGTGAAACTCGCCGGCGCGCTCCGCGAAATTCCAGGCTTTGGCGCGCAGCGTGCGTGCCTTGCGATTTCAGGCGCAGGAAGACGTGCTTGTCGTTCTTGATGTCGGGCGGCGCGGCCACTTCCATCCCGCGCGCCAACAACGTGGGAGGCGGGTTGCCGAAGCCGAAAGGCGCCAGAGTTCAGCAATTCCGCGATGGTTTGATCGGTGATTTCGTCGAAGCCGATCTCCGCGTCGATCTCGATTTCGGCCTCGAAATCCGCCACCGTAAGCCGCGCTGCCGCGTAGGCTTGGAACTGCACGCGAAATTCTCCACCTGCGCAGCCGGCAAGCGTGACACCCGCGGCTTGCCGATGTCCGCCGAATTTCGTGAACAGCGCGGGCATGGCTTCGAGCGCGTCGAGCAAATGAAACGCGCGGATGCTGCGGCCCGATCCATACGCCACGCCGTCGTCGAGTCCCAGTACGAACACGGGGCGGTGATAGCGCTCCACCACGCGGCTGGCGACGATCCCGACCACGCCGCGATGCCAGCCTTCGCCGGCGAACACCAGCGCGGCATCGCCATCGGTCACCGGCTGCGCCAGGCACTGCTCCAGAATCGCTTGCCGGATGCCGTCTTCGGTTTCGCGGCGGTCCTTATTCAACTCGTCCAACTGCGCCGCGATGGCCCGCGCCCGCTCCGGATCGGTAGTGGAAAATAGTTCGATGATGTCGCTGGCGCTGGCCATGCGCCCGGCGGCGTTGATGCGCGGCGCGATTTGAAACGCGACTTGGCGGGCGGTGGGCGCGGTGCCGGCTTCGATTCCAGCCACGTCCAGCAGCGCGCGCAGCCCCGGATTCGCCACGCGGCGAGCCCTCCAAGCCGCGCTTCACGATCACACGATTCTCGCCGGTCAACGGCACCACATCGGCCACCGTGGCGATCGCCACCAGTTTCAATAGCGAATCGACCAAGCGTTCCCGCCGCGAGCGTTCCCAGCCGAGCGCACTCATCAGCGCTTCGGCGAGTTTCAGCGCCACGCCCGCGCCGCATAGGTTTTTCTCCGGGATACGTGCAATCGCGACGGTTGGGATTCAGCACGGCCAGCGCCGGCGGCAGTTCGGCTTCCGGCAAGTGATGATCGGTCACGATGACGTCGATGCCCAGTCCGGCGGCGTGCTTCACTACCTGGTTCGCGCGGATGCCGGTATCGACGCTCACGATCAGCTTCACGCCGAGCGCAGCGGCGTCTTCCACCGCCTCGCTTTTCATCCCATAGCCGTCGCGAATGCGGTGCGGGACGAAGCAAGTGGCGCTCGCGCCCGCCAGGTCGAGGACCTTCTTCAGCACGACTAGCGCGCTGGTGCCATCGACGTCGTAATCGCCATAGAGCAGGATCGGCTCTTTGCGCTCGATGGCCTGCACCAGCCTCGCCGCCGCCTTCTGCCATGTCGGCCAGTAAAAAAGGATCGTGCAGATCCGCGGCCGATGGCTCAAGGAAACGGCGTGCTGCAGCGGGATCGCTCAGGCCGCGGGCACACAACACGCGGGCGGCGGGAAGGGAAATGCGCAGAGCGGCGGACAGCGCAGCGGCTTTGGCGGGCTCAACTTCGGCTAAGATCCACTTCATTCGCGTGCTTTATTGTTACATTCGGGGATGTAACCTGAGGGTTGTTCGCGGACATCAAAACAGTGTACATGAGGACGCTGGCAGTTATCGTAGTATTTCTGTGCTCGCTTTCGGTGGCGTTGGCGCAGACGGGCGTGGTGAAATCCGAAGGCCAGCCCTTGCCGGGAGCCACGGTGCGTGCGACTCAGGGCGAGCGTATCCTCAGCACTTTGACCGATGCGAATGGCGAATTTAAGCTCGCTAATTTGACGCCGGGAACGTGGACCATCGACGTCGCTATGTTCGGTTTCGCGCCGCAGCGTCGTGAGGTGCAGATCGCCGCCAGCCCTACTAAAATCGATTTCACCCTGCAGATCGGCAACTTTGCTGCGGGGCGCGGAGGATTTGGCTCGGGGCGTTTCGGGGCAGCGGGCGGTGCGGGCCGAGGCGGTGCGGCTCCGGGCGGCTTCAATCGCGGCGCGAACCCGGCGAACGCTCCGACTGCGGCGCCCGACGCTGCAGCGGGTGCGACAGTTCAAGCGGACGCGGCTCAAGGCACTCTCCCGGACGCTGCCACCCCGCCTGTGGATGTGGCCGCGCTGCAGCAAGCCAACGCGGGCGGCGCCAACGAATCGTTTTTGGTCAATGGCAGTCTTAGTACTGGGCTGCAAACCCAAGCCTCGGACTTCACGCCCGGCCAAGGGCCGAACGGCTTTGGCAGCGGCGTCACTTCGGCGGCCCAGGCCGGTGCTCCGGGGCAAGGCGGCGCGGCGGCTGGCGGACCGGGCGGATTCCAGGGCGGAGGTGGGGGCGGCGGCTTCGGCGGCGGTGGTTTCGGAGGACGCGGCGGCGGTGGTGGTGGCGGTTTCGCCGGCGGCCGTGGTGGACGTGGACCGGGCCCAGCGGGACGCGGCGGTTTCATCGGCAATCGCCGCAACGCCGGGCAGAATCAGATTCGCGGATCGATTTTCTATACCGTAGACAACTCGGTCACCGACGCCTCGCCCTTCTCGCTGAACGGCCAGACCGATACCAAGGCTCCTTACGCGCAAAACAAATTCGGTTTCAATATCGGTGGGCCGCTAGAAATTCCCAAGCTGTTTCACGCAGAGAATACCTTTTTCGCTATCAACTACAACGGCAGCCTGGCGCGCAATGGCATGAATCTTACGGGCACCGTGCCCACCCTGGCCGAACGCGCCGGCGATTTTTCGGGGATCTCAAACGTGATCTTCAATCCCGCTACCGGCCTGCCGTTCCCCGGCAATCGCATCCCGCAGATCAACCCCATCGCCGCCGGGCTGTTGCAATATATCCCGCTGCCCAACCAGCCCGGGACCGTTAACAACTACCGCCTGATCGAAGCCGTTCCGAATAACAGCCAGAACCTCAACGCGCGCGTCAATCAAACCCTTTCGCGCCGCGATCAGCTCAGTTTCGGAATCAACTGGCAGGGGCGCGACTCGCACACGCTACAGAATTACGGTTTCATCGATCCGTCGAGCGGCAAAGGCATTAATGCCACCGCCAACTACCGGCACACTTTCGGAACGGGAGTCTTCCAGAATTTCACGGCGACTTTCAATCGCAATAGCAATCTCACCACGCCATTCTTTGCGAACGGCAGCGATGTGGCTGCGGCGCTCGGCATCCAGGGCACCTCTTCGAACCCTCTGAATTTCGGGCCGCCGACGCTCACCTTCACCAACTTCGGCTCGCTCACCGACGGCAGCCCATCGCAAACCGCTTTTTACAACTTCGGATTCACGGAGAGTCTCGCTATCCATCGCGGCAGAAATAACTGGACCTTCGGCGGCGGCTACACGCGCTATTTCCGCAACTCTGTTACCGATGCAAATGGCCGCGGCACCTTCAATTTCACGGGACTCGCCACCAGCGAGATCAATGCCAACGGACAACCGGTGGCCAACACCGGTCTCGACTTCGCCGATTTCCTGCTCGGTCTGCCGCAATCCGATTCCATCCGCTACGGCAGCTCGAACACTTATTTCCGCAGCGATTCTTACTATCTTTTTGGGCAAGACGACTTTCGCGTCCGTAACAATCTGACGCTGAACTTGGGCTTGCGCTATGAGTACTTCGCGCCCTGGAGCGAAAAATACGGGCGCATCGCCAACCTGGATATTGCGCCGAATTTCACTGCCGTTGCAGTGGCGACGCCGTCGCAGCCCGGTCCCTTTAGCGGCACGTTTCCCAGCGGTCTGATCAATCCCGACCGCAACAATTTCGCGCCGCGCGCGGGACTTGCCTGGAAGCCGTGGAATCGCAAAAATCACGTGGTGCGCGCCGGCTACGGCATTTACTACAATCCTTCCATTTATAATCAGTTCACATCGCGCCTCTCCGCTCAGCCGCCGTTTGCGCAATCAACCACTGTTGACACCAGCACTTTGAATCCGCTCACGCTGGCCAGCGGCCTCACCGTGACGCCGGACGGCAAAACCATCCTCAACACCTTTGCCGTGAATCGCAACTATCAAACCATGTATGCGCAAACCTGGAACGTCGCCTTCCAGTTTCAACTGCCCTCGCAGTTGGTCGGCGAGATCGGTTATCTGGGCACCAAGGGCACGCATCTCGATATTCAAGAGGCTCCCAACCAGGCGCCTCCGGGGGCGATTCTCACCGCCGAGCAGCGTCTTCTAATCAGCAACGCCACCGGGTTCATCTATGACACGCCCGACGGCAATTCCATCTACCACGCGCTGCAAACGCGCCTGACGCGCCGCTTCCGCCGCAACGTTTCCTTCAATCTTCAGTACACTTTCTCGAAGGCGATCGACGATTCTTCGACGCTGGGCGGCGCGGGCAACACCGTGGCGCAGAATTTTAACGATCTTTCGGCCGAACGCGGGCTCTCGAGTTTCGACCGCCGGCACGTCCTCACAGCGACGTCCGTGATCCAATCGCCAGTGGGTTCGAACGGCGTGCTGGCCAACTCCCATTTTTTTGAGACGGCCCTCAAGGATTGGACTCTCTCCCCCAGCGTGACCCTCGAAACCGGCACGCCTCTGACCGCGCGCGTGCTCGGCAACCAGTCCGATATCGCGGGCACCGGCACTATCGGCAGCGGCCGCGCGGACGCTACCGGACTGCCCATCGAAGCGGGCAGCGGCTTTTTCAATCTGGCCGCCTTCACTGTTCCGGCGGCCGGCGAATTTGGCAATGCCGGCCGCAACACCATTCCCGGTCCGGGCCTGTTCTCGATGAATCTGTCGCTGCAACGGACCATCACCTTGCATGAGCGCACGCGCCTGCAAATCCGCGTCGACGCGAACAATCTCACGAACCACGTGAATATCACGGGCTTCGGCACGGTGGTGAACTCGATCAACTACGGCGTGCCGTCGTCCGCTGGAGCGATGCGCACGCTGAGCGCTACATTAAGGTTGAACTTCTGATGAAACGTGCGCTTTTTTTCGTGGCTGCATCCTTCTTGCTCGCGCAGGACGCCACATTTATCGTCGACACCAAGCTGGTGGTGATTAACGTCACAGTGAAAGATAAAGCCGGCCGCCCCATCTCCGATCTGAAGAAGGAAGACTTCCAGTTGCTCGAAGACGGCGTCCCGCAAAAGATCACGGTCTTCGATCGCCAGGATCTGAGCACGGAACCTCTGGCGCCCCTGTCATTTTCGCAGCGTCCGCAAACGATCGAGGAGCGTGCCGCGGTAACGGCGCCGGGCACTGCGGTGAATCAGCAAGTCCAGCGCGATCCCAAGCGCTTTCAAGATCGGCGCTTGATCGGACTGTTCTTCGACATGAGCTCCATGCAGCCGCTGGAACAAGCGCGCGCGCAGGAAGCGGCTGTCAAGTGGATCCAATCGCAGATGACCGCGGCCGACCTGGTGGGTGTGATGACCTTCGGTAGCAAATTCAAGATGATCCAGGAATTCACGGATGATCGCGATCTGCTGATTCAAACAGTGAAGGGTCTAACGCTGGGAGATTCGAGCGACCTGCAAGGCCTGGCCGCCACCGCCGCCGATGAAGGCGACGACAGCGGTTCTTTCGTGGCCGATCAAACCGAATTCAACATTTTTAATACCGATCGCAAACTCACGGCGCTCGAAGACGCCGCGCGCAAGCTGAGTATTTATCCGGAAAAGAAAGCCCTCATCTATTTTTCGAGCGGCGTCAACAAGACCGGCATTGAAAATCAATCCCAGCTCAAAGCCACCGTTAACGCCGCGGTGCGGTCGAACGTTTCTTTCTATCCGGTCGACGCGCGCGGCTTGGTTGCCGAGGCTCCGGGGGGCGATGCCAGCGTTGCGTCGCCGCGCGGCACGGGTATTCTCACAGGTACCAGTCAAGCTGGCCGGCGGGCCACTTTCAACGATTCGCAAGAGACGCTGTCGACGCTTGCGTCCGATACTGGCGGCAAGGCCCTGCTCGACTCAAATGATTTGACGCTGGGGATTCGCCAGGCCCAGGAAGACATTCGCAGCTATTACATCATCGGGTACTACTCCACGAATATGGCCACCGACGGCAAGTACCGCCGCGTGCAGATCAAACTCGCGAGCAACACCCAAGCCAAGCTCGATTACCGCAAGGGCTATTATGCAGGCAAGACTTTCGCCAAGTTTACCTCCGCCGACAAAGAGCGCCAGCTCGAAGAAGCTCTCACGCTCGGCGACCCGGTCAGCGAATTGCCGCTGGCTCTCGAAGTGGATTACTTCCGCGTCGCCAAGGATCGCTACTTCATTCCAATTTCGGTGAAGCTGCCGGGTTCTTCCATCGGCTATTCGAAGAAGGGCGCGAATCAGACCAATTCACTCGATTTCATCGGTCAGGTGCGCGATTCCACCGGCCATCTGGTAGGAGGCGTGCGCGATCAGATCACCGTCAAACTCAACGAAGCCAACGCCGCGCAGATCGACCGCCGCTATATGCAATACGATAGCGGACTCACGCTGGCTTCCGGCAACTACAGCCTGACGTTTCTCGCTCGTGAAGGTTTAACGGGCAAAATGGGAACGTTCGAGACCAAGTTCACCGTGCCGGATCTCAACTCCGGCAAGGCGATGCGTGTCAGTTCGGTGATCCTCAGCAGCCAGCGCGAAGCCGTCAGCGCAGCGGTGGGCGCGGCCGACAACAATAAGAAGTTGCTGACCAATCATCCTCTGGTCCAGGACGGCCAGAAGGTGGTTCCCAGTATCACGCGCGTTTTCCGTAAGGACCAGACGCTCTACGTTTACTTTGAAGTCTACGATCCCAGTATCGACCCCGAGCAGAAAACGTCCAATGTTTATGCCGCGATCGAACTGCTGCAAGGCGCGCGCAAGGTCTTCACTTCGCGCCCAGTGCGCGTCGATAAACTGACTACCTCACGGCCTGGGGTCGCGCCCTTCAGCTTCGAGATCCCTCTCAACCGCCTGCAGCCCGGCGAATACATTTCGCAAGTGGATGTGATCGACCAACTGGGCCAGAAGTTCGCCTTCCCGCGCAGCTCAATGGTGGTCCTGCCCTAGGCCGTCAAATTCATTTTTGCGAGCAGCGCCGGGTAGCGCGGATCGGAGCGAAGCTTCGCATACGCCGGCGTAGTCTTGATGCCGAGCACCTGCGGATCGCGCTGTTTAATCGCTCGCTCGGCCCAGCGGACCGCTTCATCCATGTTGCCGAGCAGCGAATTCACCAGAGTGATCGCCCCGGCCGCCGAATACGAATTGGCCGCCAACGCCTCGAGCTCCGTCAGAATTGTCCGCGCCGCCTCGTGGCGTCCTGCTACCGCGTACACGGCTCCGGCAACCAGCAGGGACATGGAATAGCGTCCATGGACCTGCAGCGCGCGCTCGGCCAAGGCCACCGCCTCATCGGAGTGGCCCAGCCGGGCCAGAACAAAGCTAAGAATAAATTGCGCTAGAAAATAATCGGGGTCCCGGTCGAACGTCTGGCGGGCTGCCGCCGCCGCTTCCTCATCGCGCCCCACAAACATCAAAAGGTACGCGCGCCCGAAGTGAAAATACAGCGACAACGGGTCTAGCTCCAGCGCCCGTTCGATTTCCGCCAGCGCTTCGGTGAGCCTTCCGGTGGGGCGCAGACACCAATATCCATAGGAGAAATGCACGCCCGCCGCCGCCGGATTCGACGCGATCGCGCGCAGATAGTGTTGCTCTGAGGACTGCCAATCGTAGTCCAGTTCGGCGCGGATCTGCCCGGCGATCGCATGCGCCTCGGGCAGCAGCGGGTCGAGCTCGAGCGCACGCTGCGCAGCCTTGTCGCCGAGCGCGAGCTCAGCACGCGGGTCCAGATTGCTTACCGTCGCGTGAACCACATGGTATTCGGCGAGCCCTGCGTACGCCGGCGCATATTGCGGATCGAGCGCAATCGCTCGTTCATAACATTGCCGGGCGCGGTCGGCCGAGGCTGGCGTGAAATTGTTTAGATGGTGACGGCCCTCCAGCGTGGCCTCGTAAGCGGCGGCGTTGGTCACGGCACGCTTCACCAGCGAGTGGCCGGTCAGGTTCAACTGAAGCTGTTTCACAACGGCCGCGGAAATTTCGTCCTGGATGGCGAAGACATCGGTCATTTCACTTTCGTAACGCTGGGACCATAAATGCGTGCCGTCTTCGGCGCGGATCAACTGCACCGTGACCCGAACCTTCGGCCCGGCGCGGCGCACGCTGCCTTCCAGAATGCTGGATACGCCGAGCGTTTCGGCAATCTTGCGGATATCTTCGTTCTTGCCCTTGAACGCGAACGCCGAAGTGCGCGCGATCACTTTCAGCCCGGCCACCTGCGTCAGAGCGCTGATGATCTCTTCCGCTAAGCCGTCGGAGAAGTATTCATCTTCTCCGTCGCGGCTCATGTTCGCAAAAGGCAAGACGGCGATGGACGGCACGCGCTCGGCGGGCGCGGGAACCGACTGGCTCACGGACGGCGCCGAGGTCGAAGAGGCGGCCGCCAGCAGCGCCTCCTTCACCTGCGCCATCGACTGAAAGCGCTCGGCCGGCAATTTCCGCAGGCAGTGGGTGAGGATGTTCTGTACGGCCGGCGGTGCTGGAGTCGCCTCCGGCTCTTTGTGCAGGATCGCGGCCATGATAGCGATTTGCGAATCGCCCGTGAAGGCGCGCCGTCCGCTGAGCATTTCGTAGAGCACCAGTCCGAAGGAGAAAATATCCGAGCGTGCGTCGACTATTTTGCCTTCCGCCTGCTCCGGCGACATGTACGCGGCGGTGCCCAGAATGGTGCCTGCCTGCGTGAGTCCGATGGTAGCCGTCGCGTCCGCAGCGGTCCGCTGGCCGCTCTCGCCGTTGCGGGCCAGCAGCGCCAGTCCGAAATCGAGCAGCTTGATGCCGGCGGACGTCACCAGAATGTTGGCGGGCTTCAGATCGCGATGCGTGATCCCCTTGAGATGCGCGGCGGAGAGTGCGTCGGCAATCTGCAGCGCGTAACGCAGCGCGGTATCGAGCGCCAAAGGGCCGGCGAGGGGAGCGCCCTCAATGAACTCCATCACCAGGTAGCCTTCGCCGGAAGGCAGCGTGCCCACGTCGTAAAGAGCGCAAATATTCGGATGATTGAGGGCCGCAATCGCGCGTGCTTCGCGCTCGAAGCGGTCCCCATGTTCCCGGTGCAGTGTTTTGATGGCGACGGTGCGGCCTAGACGCGTGTCGCGGGCCTTATAAACTTCGCCCATCCCGCCGGCGCCAATAGGCTCGACAATCTCATAAGGGCCGAGGAGTTCGCTGGCGGAAAGCGGCATACGCGGGACTCACTCAGTTTAACCCCAGCGAATACTTTTTGAAAAAGTCCACCGTGTACTGCGCGACTTCCAGGGGATAAACGTGCCCGCCGTTGTGGATAATCGTCATCACCGGCGCGCCGTCTTTGGACTCATAGCGTGTGCAATATTGCCCGCAGGACTCGCCCTTACCTGTCGCGCCATTGGCCCGCCGCGCGGCTTCGATCGCTTCCTTCTGCTCGGCGAAGGCGATCTGGCGGTCCTCCGTGCCACCCACGTGCAGCAGAGGCTTGGGCACGGTCAAGTGCACCGACGGTAAGATCCGCGCGGCCACCGGCGCGAAGGCCGCGAACACTTGCGGACGCTCCGCCCACAGCAGGTAGGTGAAGTTGGCCCCGTTTGAAAAACCGGTGGAGTAGATTCGCGCATCATTCACGGAAAATTTCTGGTGCAGCGTCTTCAGCATTTGATCGACGAACTTCAGGTCGCGATCCCCATCCTTGCCGCTTTCCACCTGCCACCCCGCCAAGCCATCGCGGGTGCTCGGCAGCCCCTGGGCGTAGACTACAATCGCCTGTGCCCAGTGCTGCTGCAGTTCGACGCCCTGGAAGTTGTCGGCGCTGTCGCCGTGGCCGTGAAACGCCAGCACCAGCGGCGCCTTCCCCGACGGCGTCTTCGCTGTGGGCGAATACACGATCGCCTCCCGCTCCACGCCGTCAATTTTCCAAGTCATCATTTTGGATTCGCCCCACGCCGCCCCCTGGACCGCCGCGCATAGCAAGAGTAGTCTGGCTGTCATAGATCTACGCCCTTCTTCAAGATTTCAGCCGTGACACGCTCCACCAGCCGCGCAATCACCTCGTTTTTGATACTCGCCGCGACCTGTCCGTTGTGACCCCAGGCGCTCAGAATCCGTTCCACTACCCCGTCGATCACCTGATTTCGAATCTCTTTGGAAGTTTTCGCTGGCAGCGGAGACCTGGCTGTGGCAAAATAATGTTGCAGTTCCTCCCCCAGTTCGTCGGGCGTTTCCGGCGGAGCTGTCTCCCGCTTGAGACGCGACTGCAGAGTTTGCAAAACCGCAGTCGTCTTGGCCGTGGCCTCCGTCAGTTTGGGCTCGAGCTTTCTCTCTGCCATGAAAAAACCTCGTCGCCCTCGATCTTACCCAATCATTACGATTGAGTCCATCGGACGCCTATGGTACCATATGCAGGTCGATGATGCGCTGAGGCCCAATATATCGTGGTCAATGTGAAGTCAGGTGTGGCTCGATTTGGACTGGGTCCGACCCCGCCGGCTGATTCCCAGAATGACGTCGAGTACATTGCGTGGTTTCGCTTCCCGGTCACCTGGACTTATCTCGACAGTCCGGCTCCCGATGCAGCGCCGGTACGGACGATCAAACCAGCGCTGACTGGGGCCCCCTCAGCGACGGTCATGACGCTGGTTTCCGCGGCTCCTGCTGCACCAGTGCCCGCCCCCGCTACCGGTGACGCCACCCTGGTTATCGCCGACGCTCGCTCCGCCGCAGCGGCGCAATGGGAAATGGTGATCCCCAAAATGACCCGGCCGCCGGGCAGACCGGTTGTGGATCGCCTGCCGGCCCCTCCACCGCCCCCTCCGGCTCTGTCCGCGCCACCTACGCCAGCCAAAGATTTCGCTTCCTCCGAATATGTCCCGCCGTCGTTTTTGCAGACCGCCCCGCAGGGAACGTTTCTCCAACGTTACTGGCGGCAGATCGCCCTGGGCACGGCCGCTATTCTGGCTCTGGGCCTGTTGCTGTGGGGAAACGGCAACGGCGCTTCGGCACCCAAATCACCAGCGGAGTGGTCGCACCGTTACACCTCGCCGCCGCAGCGACTGCTTTCGCTCTACGAGCCCTCTCGTGGCGAGTCGGACTACAGCATTGAGTTCTCATGGGCTCCCAACGCCAAGGGCGCCGGCTTGGTGCTGCGCGTGCGCGATGAGAGCAACTATTGCGCCACGCGGCTTCTGCTGCAGCAGCCCGCGCCCAGCCTGCAATTAGCCGAGGATCACTTCAACGTGGTTGGCGGAGTAGAAGGCGCGCACTCGCGAAAAATCATTTCTCTCGCGAGCCAGACGGGCCCGCTGCAGATTCAGATGGACGCCATCGGCTCCGCGTTCACACTTTCGGTGCAGGGCCATCCGGTGGATTATTGGAACGACGCCCAGTTGAATTCCGGTGCGCTGGGCTTCTTCGATGAAAGCGGAGAGCGGCCGGAGGTGCAGGGACTCCACGTCACGCTGATCAAGAAAGGGGCCACGCGCACCGCCGTGGCGTCGCTCCCATGAGCCAATTTCGCAAGAGCGCCGCCAGGCCCGCCCTGAACGATTCTGTGCCAATCGCGCTGGCCTTGCGCGCGCAAGGCCGTCCGCAGGAAGCGCTCGATGCGCTCTCCGTCCCCAGCGAATTCTCGCTCGATTTTTATGTCTTGCGCGGCGATCTCGAACTGGAGTCAGGGCGACTCCGGGAAGCCGCCGAGAGTTACTCTACCGTCATCGCCGAGGAGCCCGATCACATCTACGCGCAAGGCCAACTGGGCTTGTGCCAGCAGCGTCTAGAGAACTGGGACGCCGCGGCGCGGGCCTTCGAAGCGGTGCTGCAGTTCGATCCACACCGCGATGAAGTCCGCGCTCCATCTGGCTGGCTGTTTGCTGCGCCTGCAACGCTTCGGGGCCGCTCTGGAATGCTTCGATAAATGCTGGTCGGAAGCGGCGAAGCGGCGCGCGCTGTTTGGCAAGGCGGTGGCGCTCCAATTTCTACGCCGTTTCGAGGAAGCGGAAAACCACTACGAACGGCTGCTGGCGATCGATCCCACTTCCCAAGAAGCGCTTTCGAATATGATTGCCATGGCCATGGAGGTCTTCGAACTGGCCCGGGTGCAGAAATACTCCCAGCGCTTGCTGGAATTGAACTCGCGCTCGGCGGCGGCCTGCAAGGGCCTGGCTCTCTGCGCCATCGAACGCCGCGATTACCCGGCCGCTTCGCGCTATTATCAACAAGTGGCGGAACTCGAACCCGGAATCACCATCTCCCCCGAGGGCGCCGGCGATGCGGTGGAATACAGCATCAGCCGCAAAGTATTCGATAATCTGGAAGAAGCCAGGCGGAAACAGAAATCCCGAGCGGCCCATGCGGCAAGCGGCCCGCTCCCGAGGTAAAAGACATGGCACGATTGCGTATTCGAATCGAACTGAACCGGGGCGGTGTAGGGGTTCCCCTGCACAAACTGGCCAGCGTGGTGGAGGAAGCCCAAAAGTTTTTCTACCTGCTGGCGGAGGATATTCACGTCGACCAGACGCAAGGCGATTGGCTGGGCTTCGATTTCGGCAACGAGTCCTTGAACTTCACTGCTGAATTCGTCGGCCCCGTGACCGCCGAGCAAGTCACCGCTTTCCACGCAGCCTTCGACGGCACCACCTCGCTGCGGCGAGCCACCATCGCCCAGTTCGCCCGCATCACCGATTCTATCGAGCAGGACGAGCTCATCGGCTTCGGCCTGTATATGCAGGATGAAAGCAACGAACCCACTGAATGGCGCTGTCTCTCGCGCCGCGACGCCCTGCGCATCACCGAAGAGATTCAAATGCTGATTCAGGCCAGCGGCGAAGGCGGGAACGAATCGCACCTGCCGGTGGTGACCAATAGCGGAGTGGGCGCGCGCCTGTTTTCAGACCGCCGCGAGCGCGGCCTCGAATCCGCCAAGTGGGCCGCTTACGTTCGCGAAGTGGAAGCCAACATGGACCGCCGCCTGACGCGCGTCGAGAACGTGATCGAAGGTCAAGGCAGTCTGATCGAAGACTTGCATATGAAGTCCTCGGCCACCGAGGATAGCGTCCGCAAGCTGCTGACGGCGGTGGAGGGATTCTGCGCCCAGACCACGCGGCAACTGGAAGCGATCTCGACTCCCGCAGCGGCTCAGCTTTCCGCCTCTGAAATTCCCGAAGTCGTCGCGCCTGGAGTTGCCTTGCCGGAAATTACGCTGACCGAAGGCGCAATGACCGAAGCCGCACTGCCGGAAGCCGACCTGCCAGAAGTCGCGCAAGCGGCCACGGCCGCGGCATCCGCGCCAGCGCTCGTCAACGCGTCCCCGGCGCCCGTCTTCGAACCGCTCGTGATTTCCACGCCCGCGGCAGCGCCGCTGGTCGAAATCCCCGAGGTAGCAGAACCGGTTGCGGCCCGAGTTGCGACCCCGCCTGTGCCGCAGTCAGCCCTCCCTACGGCCTCCGCGCGGCAGGCGGCGGTAAAACTCGCACCCGAGCCCAAGCGCGACTGGCGATTCGCGGCGGGCTTTGTTTTGGCCGGACTTGGTGTCGTTATCCTGGTCACCTGGACCTGGCAAAGTTTTTTCTCGGAGCCAGCCGTCCAGCGTGTTGCGGCCACCAGTAGCGCCACGCCATCTTCTCTGACGTCGCAATCATCGACGCCGATCGAGCGGCCGGTGCCCCCAACCGTAACCACGGTAGCTCCAGCGCCGGCAGGCGGGCGAGTCAATATACAGGCTTCTGAACTCACCTGGGTGTCTCTACGTAACGGCGCCGGAACCCCCATGCTCGAGCGCGTATTCAACGCTGGCGACACCCGGAGTTTCGATATGCCGAACGGCGCCACTCTGCGCATTGGCAACGCCGGAGGCCTCAAGATTTCTCTCAACGGGACTCCGCTGGGATCCATCGGCCCGCGCGGCCAAGTCCGCGAAGTGGTTTTCAAGAACGGCTCGTATAAGATCGTGACGGCGAATTAAAACGTCATCCCGATTTTTGCCACTAGGGACCTGGGCTCCAAGAAGTGCGTTCCGCTAAACGTCGACAGGAAGTTGTAGAGCGCTTCCACGTTGGTCAGGTTCTGGATCTCTAGCGACGCCGTGTAGCGCACCGTTCCTTCCTTGTGCAGCAGATTATCCGTGCCGATGCCCAGGTTGAGCACGTTGCGCGGCTTCACGCGGTCAGGATTGTGATCGTCATTCTCCGCGCTCGGAAACGGACCGTAGCCTCCCTGCGGCAGCGTGATCAACTTGGACGTGACCACGCCCCCGGTGCCCCCCGGACCTGGAATGCCCCCTTTCACTCGGTCCGAAGATGGGTCGAATTAAGAAATCGGGCCGCCAGCGGCCGGGGGGCCGGTTAAAAGTGGAAGCCGATGGTCCCAGTAATTGCCCGAGGCGTCACGTAATGCGTTCCGCTGAATGTGGAGAGGAAGTTATACAACGCTTCCGTGTTCCCGATGTTTACGATCGATAACCGGGCGCTCCACTTGCAGCGGTCTCCGTGAAATAGATTGTCGTGTCCTATGGAGATGTCGAAGAGATTCCGCGAAGCAATGCGCGGCGGATTGTGATCGTCGTTCTCAGTGCCGGCCGCCGGGATCTGGAGTAGTGTTGAGCCATACTGCGATGCGGGACACAGACCGCTCGGGCTGATCGGCGTGGTCGGCGTTGCATGTACGCTGCCGCAGTACAGACCCGCTTCGAACTGCTGATCCGGTGTGATCCCGGACACGTCCACGATCGAATCCGTCCCGTTCGGCCCGTTGGCGCAATTCCCTCCCGCGCATGGCGCCGGACCGGCAACCAGGCCGCTGTCATAGCGCCAGTTGAAGCCGATCCACGGTCCTCTCTTTCCGATCTGGTATTGCAGGTGTGTGGTCGGATTGAAGATCTCGTCGTGATCGATGCGGAAGACGCCGCCTACGCCGAAACTCGATGGGGTAGTCCCAATTCCGGTGACTTGCGGCCCGAAGAAACGCGCCGCCACGCTGGACATCACTACAAACGCCGTGAAGCCGTGGAAGTTCGGCACGCTGGCGCGGATCGCATAACCGGGGATCTTGGAGCTGGCCCACTCGATCGGATAGGTGATCGGCGTGTTGCCCAGCACACTGAAGTCGTAGGCATTGTGCGTATATTTCCAGATGTATTCGCCACTGATCACCAGGTACCGCCCGAAAGCTTGCTGAAGTCCGGCGTGGAACTCATTGCGGAACCCTGGCGTCAGCGGCGAGGTCAGACAGGGATAACCCTGGAGAGTCGCCTGGAGGGCGTTGATCACGGGATCGTTGCATCCCAGGCTTGCCAGCACCAGGTTCTCGTTGAACGGCGTCTCCAGCGTGCGGGCATACGAGACCTGCAGCACCGTGTTCGTTGGCTTGATGTTGTAGGCGATCCCGAGGCGCGGCTCCGCCTGGTTCGCTTTCGTGATGCCGTTGTACACATCGCCCCGAATCCCGACGTTGAAGGTCCAGTTTTTCAGCGTGATCGTGTCCTGCAGGTACAGAGCCAGTTCCCTGATGTTCGCGTGCCCGTTGAACGTATACAGACCGCTGGTTGAGTTCGGGCAGCCGTCGGACGCCGGAAGTGGACCGGTCCTGGTCAGGTCGTAGCAGCGCCAGCAGCGGATCGAAGCCGGGATTGGCTTGCAGCGCGCCGCCGCAATTCGCCGGGTTGGTCAGCGACGGGTCCGTGTTCGGGCTCCCGTCGGCATTCAAACACACCGCGTTGAAGGTCGGATCGACGATTCCGAAACTGTCGTTTTCCGTCAGAATCGTGTCCTGCCACGTAGCGCCCAGCTTGATGTTGTGGATTCCCTTCACAACCGATAGGCTGGCGCGAAGGCCCAGGTTGGTCAGCCTGCGATTCTGGCCGATGGTGTTGGTTTGAAGATCCGGAATCAGGTCGGCGAAGGGATCCGCGCTTCCGTAGTAGTTGTATTGATCCTGGCGCGCGAATCCGCCGAACGTGAACACCGTATTCGCGTTCACCAGATGCGTCCAGACGGGAGCGATGTTGAAGGTCCTGATCTTCGATACCTGATCCGTCGCGCCGACCGGCCGTCCGTTGGGGCCCAGGCCCGCCGTTGTCCACCACCAGTCCGGACCAGGCCGTGGCGTTTTGGGCATCGAACGAGTTGGGCGTCTGGAACCAGCTCCGCGAAAAGCCGAGATTCAGGTTGATCGTGTCCTTCCCTGAGAGCTTCAGGTCTAGCCGGTCGAAAACATTCTGCTCATTGCCATGATCGTGCATCACCGTGAACTCCGGGCCATCCAGAAACCGGCTGGTGTTCAGCCCGTTCAGAGAAATGAAATTCCCCCAATTATTCCCGCCGTAAGCCAGATTCGCGCCGCCATTCACGGACCCAAAACTCCCGTAGGAGGTGGTGATGTCGCCATGCGGTTTCGTCACGCCGAGCCCCGACCGTGTGGTCACCACAATCACCAGGCTGGTCTTGTCGCCATATTCGGCCGGAGGCGCGCCTTCGATCACCTCCATGGACTGCACCGAATCGAGAGGAACCTGATTCGAAAAAACCTTGCTCTGTTGGTCGCTAATCGGCTGGCCGTCGACGGAGAATGAATTAGAAGCATGATCGCCGAGTCCATGAAACAGGCCGTTGGAATCGGCCGACACTCCCGGCGAAGCCAGCGTTACCAGGGAACTCAGCGATGACGATTGACTTTCGAGGGGAAGTTTATCGAAAAGATTCCGATCCACGTCCGTATGAGTGGTGGGGTCGGTTTCGACTAGATCCCCGGCGGCCACAACATTCACACTTTCGGTCGATGTGCCGATTTTCAAGCTGATCTTCAAATCGAGCGCTATCGAAGAGCGCACATCGGCATCTTGCTCTGCGCTCTGAAAGCCGGACGCCAGCGGCGCTGACGTGATAGTTGTTGTAGGGAATATTGGTGAACTGAAAGGTCGCCGTGGTCGTCCGTCTGGGTGGTCTGGCTATAGTGCGACACGGGATTCTGAATCTGCACGGTGGCGCCTTTGATGGCGGCGCCCGACGGGTCGAGAACTGAGCCGCGTATAGTTCCAGCGGACTGCGCGCCCATAGGCACGGCCGTGAATAAAATGACAATACCAAGCAGACAACCCGAAAACAATAATGAGCATAAATGCTTTAATGACATAACCTTTTCTCCTCTAGAAAATAAATGCACGCCGGCCGGGCAGCGTGCCCGGTCGGCCAAAATATCAACGGTGGAGGATTAGGTTAAGCGGGCGGCGCCCGGGAGGAGTTAAAGGTGCGGCCGTCGTCTGAGATTGAAGGGCTTGCCTCGGCCGGGGTGTGCCAAACGGCCAGCGCCAGCGCGGCGAGTTGGATGGTGCTGACGGTGTGTAGTGCCGGAAAATGCCCAGCGTGGCCGCCCGCACAGCAGCGGTCGTCCGCACCATGGTGATCCGGCTGGATCTCCATAGCGCTCGCCGATTGCACCGCAGCAAAGCTCACCAGCACTAGCAGGACTAGTAAAACTCGCGCGATTTGGCGGAACACACCCATGCCAGATGGGTCTTAGACGGAGGCCAGTTCGGCCCGGTTTCAGGAAAATGGGGAGATTTAGAACGGCAGGTCTGGCTGGACGTGCTGCTGCATCGCGGAGCGCGTCAAGTACGGATATGGGTTCACCGGGCTGCCGCCGAGGCGAACTTCAAAATGCAGGTGAGGTGCAGTGACCTTCCCGGTAGCGCCCGAATAACCCAGCACTTCGCCGCGGCGAATTTCCTGGCCCGGCACCACTTCGAATCGTGAGAGATGCGCGTACCAGGTATGCATGCCGTTGCCGTGATCAATCGCCACCATCTTGCCGTAGCCACCAAAGTATTCTGCGCGCGATACAATGCCGTCCGCCGCCGCGTGCACCGGAGTTCCCATGGCCGCCGAAATATCCACGCCCGAGTGCAGCGCGCCTTCGCCCGAAAACGGATCTTCGCGTTCCCCGAAGCGGCTCAGCAGACGCCCATTGACGGGCCACATCGTCGGAACGATATTAGTCTGCCAACGGCGCGCATACAGATGATCCACGCGCGAATAACTGGCGGACTTCAGGAAGTTATACTCTTCGATCGATTCTTTATAGGTGGGAACCAGCGGCCCTTCGTTCGCGATATCGTCCGCGCCTTCCAGGTTCCGCTTCAAGCCCAGGGCGACGCTCACTTCGCTGGCCATCAATTGCAGGGAAGCCAGCTGTTCCTTCTTTTCTGAATTTTCCTGCTGCAACTGTTGGTAGCGGCTGCGCAGCGTCGTCACCTGATCCCGCAAAGCATTGTAGTTGGCCACTTTCCAACTCATCCGCAGGTAGCTCGAAACCATCCCGAACAGGGAAACCGAGCCAAACAGCGCCAAGCCCAGCACTACGTACAACGCCTGATGCGGCACGTGGATGCGGCGGAGCCGTCCGTGCAAAGAATGAGCAAGAACTACTACAAAGTAATGCTGCTTCATTGATCTCCTAAAAATGTACCCAGAGCCATCACCCCAGGGAGTCCTTCCCCCGAATAGAAAACCTGGGCTGGAGATAACTTCAGACAGTCAAAAATGAACGAATCGTCATCATATCGAAACCTGTGGGCGAAAGTCAAGACAAACTTGCAGCTATCGGGACTATCTTATGATTACATCCCGTATTTACAAAGACTTACGGAGTTACTTTGGCGGGCGCAACCACCGGTTTGGCGGCCGCGGCTGGCCTGCCGAACTTTGTCTGATCGATCGCGACATTCGGCTTGACGTCGTCCAGGATGTAGGTGGATTGCCCGCCGGTCCAAGTCAACTTCCATTGGAACGGCAGCTTCACGCCCGCCACTGCGCGGTAGTCCGAGAAGTCGATCTCGACGGGCACGGGCCCCACGATCGTCTTGCTATAGCGCACCGCCCGCGTCAGCAGCCCGCTTTCCTTGTCGAAAAACAGCTTCACGCGCGTCTCGTTTAACATCGCCTGGACCACTTGTACAGGCCGGTCGTCGATCGATGTCGTCGGGAACCCCGTGCGCCAGGCAGTAAGCGCCTGCTTCAGCCCTCCGGGGAACGCCAGGATGGATTCGAGTTTGACACCATCCAAATCCCCACCGGGAACCAGTTCGAGTACCGACACCGGCTTATCCGGTCCCATAATCCAGGCGTTGCGACCGTCGTAGGAAGTGATGCTTTCGCCGTTTTGTGTGTGCGCGATCACCGTGTGTTCGCCGGTCGATTTCGCATACAAGTCGACAGTGACTTTGGTGTGGTAACTGTCGAAACCTTCGTAGCGGCCGTTTCCCGCATAGCTCGTCAACGCCGCCAGACGCTCCGCCCCGCCGAGAGCCTGAATGTAACGATCGAGAATCGCATCGACCGTCGGCCCCTTAAAAGCTCGTCCGCTGATCTCGACCTCGTTCGGGTCATCGGGCGGCGGTTCGCTGTACTGCTCCAGTAAACTCGGAACCACCTTGGGGGTCGGACTCCCGCGGTGACACGTATAGCAAGTCACCGCCTCTCGCCCTTGAAACAGGGTTTTGTTGATGGTGTTGACGACTTGCACCATGCGGCGGGCCGTCTGCTTCACCGGAATATCGTCCGCGTACCTCTCCCAGTTCCCAAGCACTTCGTTGCCGTGGCAATTGGTGCAGTTGTACCCCAACGCCGCCGAGAAGAAGCCCATGGTCTCCATGAACTGGTTGACCGGGATTCCCTTCAGCACTTGGATGTTCTTAAAAACATCCTCCGCCATCAGGGTCTTTTGAGCCGGGGTCGGCTGCGCGCACACCGGCAGCAGGGCGAGGAGCAGGCACGCTCCGAGTTTTGGCTTCATCACTAGCGCTGCAGGTGATGATCCAGGTTCTGCAGGCGCTTCCCGTCGTCTTCCTTGCAGGTTGGAGACTCTTCAATGGGGTCGCTATTGGGCGGGATCACGCGCGCGAAATTGGTCCACGGTTTCGTGAGCACCGCAGGATCTTCCACCGTCGCCTGGTAAGCCAGGTTATGTTCCGGCGTCAGCCACAGACGCTCAATCACGCGCATCTTGTCGGAGTGCAGGTAACCTTCCTCACCGATCCAGGTATCGTCAACGAAGTTGGTGGATTCCACTACAAAGACATCCTTCTCCCAGTGCCCAATCGAATCTCCATATGCCGAAGGATTCGCTTTGGCGCGGTGTCCGCGCCCGTCGGTAGGGATGATGCGGAAGGTGTCGCCAGAGATGTCCTCATAAAGGAAGATAGTTTCCGTCGGCAACTGAATGATCTTACGCGGCGAGCCAATGCGCGGGGTGCCTGGCTTATCGCAATAGAACACCGGGTCAACTTTGCTCTCGTTCGCGGCGTTAAATTTCACCTTCTCCTGGAACTCAGGCTTATAGGAAGGAGCTTTGTCCCACGGCAAAGCGCCGGGAATTTCGTTTACGCGGTGGCGCGTGCTTCCATCCCAATGGGTCCGGGTGACCTTGCCATCCACTACCTTCACCAGATCGCCAGGCGGAAGATCGATGCCGAAGGTCCAAGTACCACTCAAGTCGGGATGCCCTTGCGAAAAAGCGAACGTTGCCGTGAGCAGCACGGCGGCGAAATGAAGTTTCACGATGTTATTCCTCCTTCTGGCTTTCGAGAGAAATTTGATTCCCGTTGGGGAACGTGATTTTCTGCAGATATCCGTACTTGGTGCCGTCGATCGCTTTCACAATCTCCACGCTAACGGTCTCGCCGGTAGCGGCGGCAAAATCGGCCCGCGTGACGCCCACCTTGGTGAACCAGCGCGGCGGATTGCTTTCGAACTTCCAGCTTTCGACGCTCCCATCGTCACCCTTCGCGTCCATATAGACCACGATGTGCGGATTCACCCAATCCACTTTGGTAACCGTCCCCTTCAGCGTGATCTTCTTCTTCATGTCGAAGATGGCCGACGGGGAGTGGTGGGCAAATAGCGAAACGCCGGGGACCAGGATGGCCGCGCCCAGCAAAACTGCATAGATTGGATTTTTCAAGCGAGTCCTCCCAAACCGGCCGCAGTGAAATACGGCCAGTTAGAATCATAGTCAAAAGTGAGGCGTGAGTCCAGGGTGTGGAATAATGGCAGACGTCACCGACTTCCCTAGGAGGCAAACCATGGCGAAATCGAAGAAAAATGTGGATCGCCGTAAGTTCCTGAGCGGTGCCGCCGGCTTGATCGCGTCCACTCCTGCGGCCTTCGCGCAGCGCGCTGCCGAGAAACCCGAGGCCACGGGCGGCGCGGTCGACGTAACCTCCAACGTGCGCTGCGGCGCCGACTTCATGGTCGACGTATTCAAGTCGCTGGGCATCGAATACCTGGCCGCCAACCCCGGCACCAGCTTCCGCGGCCTCCACGAATCCGTCATCAACTACGGCAACAACAAGGACCCCGAATTCCTCACCTGCCTGCACGAAGAATCGTCGGTCGCCATGGCCCACGGCTACGCCAAGATCGAAGGCAAGCCCATGATGATCATGGCGCATGGCACCGTCGGCCTGCAGCACGCTTCGATGGCGATCTACAACGCCTACGCCGACCGCGTCCCCGTCTACATCGTCCTCGGCAACATGCTCGACATCAACTACCGCCGCGGCTCGGCCGACTGGTATCACAGCGTGCAGGACGCCGCTGCCATGGTGCGCGATTACACAAAGTGGGATGACGCGCCCGTCTCACTCTCGCATTTCGCCGAATCCGCCGTGCGCGCCTACACCATCTCGATGACGCCTCCCTACGAGCCCATCGTGATCGTAGCCGACGCCACCCTGCAGGAAGAGCCCATCACGGAAAAGAATCTCCGCATCCCCAAACTAGTCACCAGCGCCCCGCCGCAAGGCGACGCCTCAGCAGTCAGCGAAGCCGCGAAACTCCTGCTAGCCGCCGAGAACCCAGTCATCGTAGCCGGACGCTGCGCCCGCACTCCCCACGGCATCGAGCTTTTAGTCGAGCTGGCTGAGCTCTTACAATGCCGGGTGCAAGACCAGCGCCTGCGCATGAACTTTCCCTCGCGCCATCCTCTATACGCGCCGCCCGCCAACGACCCCATCACCGAATCCGTCCGCGACGCCGACGTTGTGCTCGGACTCGAAGCCCAGGAAATGTGGACCATCACCCACAAAATGACGGGCCTCAACAAGTTCGGCATGGAATCCAGCTCCACCATGCAGCCCGGCGCGAAAATCATCAGCATCTCCGCCATCGAGCTCAACCACAAATCCAACTATCAGGACTTCGGCCGCTACTCCGAAGTCGACCTCAGCATCACCGGCGACGCCGAAGCCACGCTCCCGTCGCTGATCGAAGCCGTGAAGAAGCAAATGACGTCGGACCGCCGCATCGCGCTCCAAGCCCGCGGCGCCAAGCTAGCCGAAGCGCACCGCAAAGCCCGTGAGCGCAATCTGGAAGCAGCCGCCGTAGGCTTCGACGCCAGCCCCATCGCCACCGCGCGCCTGGCCGCCGAACTCTGGGCGCAAATCAAGAACGAAGATTGGTCGCTAGTATCGAACGACCGCTACACCAGCTATTGGTCGACGAAGATGTTCGACTTCAAACACCACTACCAATACATCGGAGCGCAAGGAGCCGCCGGCATCGGCTACGGAGCCCCCGCCGCCGTAGGCGCCGCGCTGGCGAATCGTAAACACGGCCGCCTGACCGTAAACATCAATTCCGACGGCGACCTGAACTACGCCCCCGGCGTCCTCTGGACCGCCGCGCATCACAAAATCCCGCTGCTGAACGTGATCCACAACAACCGCGCCTACCACCAGGAACGCATGTACATCCAGATGGTGGCGGCCAAACAAAACCGCGGCATCGACCGCGCTGACATCGGGACGTCGTTCAAAGACCCCTTCATCAACTACGCCAAAATGGCCGAAACCTACGGCATGTACAGCGAAGGGCCGATCAGCGACCCCAAGGACCTCGGCCCCGCCCTAAAACGCGCGATTGCAAAAGTGAAATCGGGTGAGCCAGCGTTGGTAGATGTGGTGACGCAGCCGAGGTAGAGAGTTGTCCCCCATGTGTCAAGCGCAGGAAAATCGGCTTCTTGAGGCGATTAAAGCATACGACTATCCGTCGGTGACTTACGATTTTGCCCAAAGACCATGGACGCGATCATTTCATCGGCGGTGTCGAAAGGCCCGAAGGTGAGTCCTTTCTCGACTTCGGCCAATGACTTTGCAAGGCGCATGTCGATCGCCCGCCGCTGCTCCGGCGTATATTCACGCTGGCGATCGTCCCGGCTCGCTTTGGGCGTCAAAGTAATCTTGCCCTTTTCAACCTTGGCTTCAAGCACGTCACCGGCGCCGACGCCCATCTTCCGCCGAACAAGCGTGGGAATGGTTACTTGATTTCGGCGTAACTTTTACAAGCGGCATGATGACGCCTTCAGAATACCGCGAATCCCAGCTTCCACCCGTGACATAATGGCAACTGACCCGAAGCAGGAGGGCTAAATGTCCGACTCGAAAAACCCCGCTGTTCCCAATTCGGTTGCCCGCCGCGGATTCCTCAAAGGCGCCGGCGCCGCTGCCGGCCTGGCCGCCACCGCGCCCATCGCTCTCGCCCAACAGGCCGCCCTGAAGCCGGAAACCGCTCCCGCCGTCGACGTCACCTCCAACGCGCGCCCTGGTTCCGATTTCATGGTCGACGTCATCAAGTCACTGGGCATCGAATACTGCGCCGCCAACCCTGGCTCCAGCTTCCGCGGCCTCCAGGAATCGTTCATCAATTACGGCAAGAACACCAACCCCGAATGGCTCACCTGCTGCCACGAGGAATCGTCGGTCGCCATGGCCCACGGCTACGCCAAGATCGAAGGCAAGCCCATGATGATCATGGCGCACGGAACGGTGGGGTTACAGCACGCATCGATGGCGATCTATAACGCTTATTGCGACCGCGTGCCCGTCTACATCGTGCTCGGCAATATCTTGGATGTGAACTACCGCCGCGGCACCGCCGAGTGGGTCCACAGCGTGCAAGACGCCGCCGCCATGGTGCGCGATTTCACCAAGTGGGACGACACTCCCGTCTCGCTCTCGCACTTCGCCGAATCCGCCGTGCGCGCCTACAAGATTTCGATGACGCCTCCTTACGAGCCGGTGGTGCTGGTTGCCGACGGCACTTTGCAGGAAGAGCCCATCACCGAAAAGAATCTGCGCATCCCTAAACTAGCGATGAGCGCCCCGCCGCAAGGCGATTCCTCGGCTGTCGCCGAAGCCGCGAAGTTGCTGGTCGCCGCCGAAAATCCGGTGATCGTTGCCGGCCGCGTCGCACGCAGCGCCGAAGGCATCAAGCTACTGGTGGAGCTAGCGGAAGTCCTGCAAGCCCGCGTGCAGGATCAGCGCATGCGCATGAACTTCCCCTCGGCGCATCCTTTATATGGGAACCCTGGTCCGCAGGTGGCCGGCCCGAATCTCTCCGACGCTGACGTTATCCTCGGGCTGGAAGTGCAAGACTTCTGGGGCATCACCCATAAAATGACGGGCCTCAACAAATTCGGCATGGAAGCGCATCCCTCCACCAAAGAGGGAGCAAAAATCATCAACATCTCGGCTATCGATCTAAACCACAAATCCAACTATCAGGATTTCGGCCGCTACGTGGAAGTTGACCTAGCCATTACCGGCGACCCCGAAGCCACGCTCCCCGAACTCGTCGAAGCCGTCAAGAAGTTAATCACCCCCGACCGCCGCCGTGCCCTTGACGAACGCGGGAAAAAGATCGCCGAGATGAACCGCCAAGCCCGCGCGCGCGATCGAGAACTAGCTGCCATCGGTTGGGACGCCAGCCCGGTTAGCACCGCGCGCCTGTCAGCAGAATTATGGGGACAAATCAAGAACGAAGACTGGTCACTAGTTTCGAACGACCGCTTCGTCAGTTCCTGGCCCACGCGCCTGTGGAATTTCAGCAAGCCGTATCACTATATAGGCGCGCAGGGCGGCGCCGGTATCGGCTACCAAGCCCCCGCCGCCGTCGGCGCTGCGCTCGCGAATAAGAAACACGGCCGTCTGTCGCGTCAGCATCCAGTGCGATGGCGATTTAAACTACGCTCCCGGAGTCCTGTGGACCGCCGCCCATCACCAAGTCCCGCTACTGACGGTTATGCACAACAACCGTGCCTATCATGAGGAGCGCATGTACCTGGCGCTGCTCGGCGCGAAGTACGACCGCGACCTGGGCCGCTCCGACATCGGCACTGCCCTCAACGGCCCCAATATCGACTACGCGTCCATCGCAAAAGGCTACGGCCTCTACGCCGAAGGCCCCATCACCGATCCTAACGATCTGGGCCCCGCGCTAAAACGCGCTATCGCCAGAGTGAAAGCCGGCGAACCCGCGCTGCTTGACGTCGTAACGCAGCCCCGCTAGGAGAACATCCATGAAAATATTTCTGCTGCTGCTCGTGATTTTTGCCGTCACCGCCTTTTCTCAAACCAAAGAAGGCGACACCGCCAACGGCAAACGCCTCTTCGAGCGCAACGGCTGCTATCAATGCCACGGCTACGTCGGACAAGGCGGCACCGCCGGGGCCCGTCTCGCTCAAACCAAACTGCCGCTCGTAGCCTTCACCGCTTACGTACGCAACCCGGCATCCGGCGGCATGCCCCCCTTCCGCGCGAAAGTCATGTCGGACCAGGAGCTGGCCGACGTCTACGCCTACATCAAGACCTTCCCTGAACCGAAGCCCGCCAAAGATATTCCGCTGTTGAACCAGTAGCGTGGCTGAGAAGCCCGTACTCATCTTCGACGGCGACTGCGGCTTCTGCCGCATCTGGCTTAATTATTGGCGCCAGCTCACTGGCGATCGCATCGAATACCTAGCCTCCCAGGAAGTAGGCGACCGCTTTCCGCAAATCCCCCGCGAAGCTTACTCGAAGTCGGTGCAACTCGTGCGCCCCGACGGCAGCGTCGCCAGCGGCGCGCGTGCTGTCTTCGAATCGTTAGGCAAAGAACGCCTCTACCCGTGGGTCGCCGCCCCCAGCGAACTCGCCTACCGCATCATCGCGCCTCACCGAAACTTTTTTTTTCAACTCACCCGCTTCACCTTTGGCACGCGCATCGAGCCCACCCGCTTTGCCGCCACCCAATGGCTGTTCCTGCGCGCAATTGCGCTGATCTACGCCGTCGCCTTCGGATCGCTCTCTCTGCAAGTCGCTGGCCTGCTAGGCGCTCGCGGCGTTGTCCCTGTGGTCCCGTTCCTCGCCTCCGTCGAACGCACCGGCTCCGCGCTGCGTTTCCTGGCAGTTCCCAGCCTGTTCTGGATCGCGGCCGATGACACCACGCTTGTCGTCCTCTGCTTTGCCGGCATGGTCTTCGCAGCCATGCTGTTTCTCACCGGCTTCGCGCGCGGCAGATTCGAGCGCTTCATCCCCATTCTGCTCTTCATCCTGTATCTGTCCTACGCCTCGGTAGGCCAGGAATTTCTCTCCTTTCAATGGGATTCGCTCCTGCTCGAAGCCGGATTCCTCACCATCTTCCTGGGACAGAACCGCATCGTGCCCTGGCTCTTCCGCTGGCTGGTATTCCGCTTGTACTTCCTGTCCGGCGCGGTCAAGCTCATAAGCGGCGATGCCAACTGGCGCAACCTGTCGGCGCTCAGCTTCCATTGGCACACGCAGCCGCTGCCGACGGTTCTCGCATGGTACGCCGACAAACTCCCCGCCGGCTTCCAGCATTTCGCCACCGCCGCGACGCTGGTGATCGAAGTAGGCATGCCGCTCCTCATCTTCTTCCCGCGGCGCTTGCGTATGTTCGGGGCGTGGTGGCTGATCCTCTTGCAGGTTTTGATTTTCGCTACCGGCAACTACACATTTTTCAACTTGCTCACGCTCGCGCTGACACTCTTCTTGTTTGACGATCAAGTGCTCGCCCGCTTCGTCCCTGTGCTCCACCGCGACCGTATTGCCGAACGCGCCGAGGACCGGCGCGCTCCCTACGTCGCCGCCGCCGTGGGAGTCATTGCGATGGTACTCAGCCTGTCGCATCTGGTCGAGACTTTCAACGGACGCCTGCCCGCCGTGCTCAACGCCCCGCTGCGCTACGCCGCCCCGCTACAGATCGTCAACACCTATGGCCTCTTCGCCGTGATGACCACCGAACGCGTCGAGATTATCCTAGAAGGCTCGGCCGACGGCCAGACATGGAAGCCCTACGAGTTCAAGTACAAGCCTGGCGACGTAAACCGCGCGCCCGCCTGGGTGGCTCCGCACCAACCGCGTCTCGACTGGCAAATGTGGTTCGCGGCCCTCAGTAATTACCAAACGAACCCATGGTTCGTAAGCCTAACTCTGCGCCTGCTCGAGGGTTCGCCCGACGTCGAAGCATTGCTTGGCAGCAACCCTTTCCCCAATCAGCCGCCCCGTTACATACGCGCCATGGCCTATGAGTACACCTTCACGGACAGCGAAACCCGCCGCCGTACCGGGGCCTGGTGGAAGCGCGAGCCGCGTGGTTTATACCTGCCAGCCGTAGGATTGCGCTCCGCCGCAGCCCAGTGAATGTAACCTAAACTCACTGGTAGAGGTCTTAACAACTGGATGAGGACGATCCAAAGTACTGCCGCGCTATTGGTGTTTCTGTTGGCGCCAGCCACCTTCGCGCAGGATCAGGCCACCGGCCGGGCTCTTGGCGTGGTGACAAAAATGGACGCCACTGCGCGCCAGCTCACGCTCAAGACCGATACTGGCGAAGTCGCCGTTACGGTGGATCCCAAGGCCAAAGTGGTCCGCGTAGCGCCGGGCGCCACCAATTTGAGCAACGCTGCGCCCATCGAACTCACTGATATCAATGTGGGCGATCGCCTCCGCGCCCGCGGCCGCACCGCCGAGGATAAATCGTTGGCGGCCCTGGAAATCGTGGTCATCTCACAAAGTGACATCGCGAGCAAGCAAGCGGCCGAGCGTGCCGATTGGGATAAGCGCGGAGTTACCGGCATTGTCGCCGACGTCGCGCCGGATTCCTTCACCATCAACGTGCGCACGCTGGCCGGCGTTAAACCTTTGCTGGTGAAACCCGGACCGAATGCAATTGTCCGCCGCTACACGCCCGAATCCGTGAAGTTCGCCGACGCGAAACCGTCCAAGCTTTCAGACCTCCGCAAAGGCGACCAGGTACGCGCGCGCGGCGACAAAGCGGCAGATGGTTCCGCGATGACCGCCGATGAGATTGTATCCGGCCAGTTCAAAATGATCGCCGGCCTGGTGCTGGCGGTGGACCTGCAGGAAAACCTGATCCGTATCAACAACGTCGAGACCAAGAAGCCGATGACCGTGAAGATTTCCGCGGATTCGACGCTCAAGAAGCTACAGCCGCAACTGGCGCAGGTGATCGCGAATCGTCTGCATGGCGTGGCGCCGGCGGAAGGCGCTCCCGGTGGCGGCCCAGGGGGTGGTCCCGCAGGCGGCGGCAGGGGCCCGGGCGGATTCGGCGGCGGACGTGGCGGCAACGGCGATCTGCAATCGATGATCGATCGCACCCCAACTATCAAGGTCGCGGATCTCATGACTGGCGATGCCATCATTATTTCGAGCGTGAACGGCGTGAATCCAGAACAAGTCACCGCCATCACATTGCTCGCCGGCGTCGAAGCGATTCTCACCAAGCCCGGTAGTCGCGAAATGTCGCTCGGCGATTGGAACGTGGGCGGTGGCGCCGACCTCGGCGGCTTCGGCCAATAGGAACGCATGTCCCTCTTCCGACGATCCATTCTCCTTTTGCTGCTGGCCACTGCCACGTTGTTAGCGCAATCCACGGCCAGTCTTCGCGGAACCGTCACCGACCCCTCCGGCGCGGGCGTGCCGGGAGCGAGCGTCACCGTAACTGGACCGGCCGGACTTGTGCGCGTTGCCAAGACCGGGAGCGAGGGCGCGTATTCGATCACTGGTCTGCCCCCCGGGACTTATGCTCTCCGCATCGGCGCTACCGGCTTCTCGCTGTTCGAAAGCATGGCAATCGAACTCGCCGCCGCGCGCGCCACCACCGCCGACGCGAAGCTCTCGATCGCCGCCGAGAAACAAGAAGTCACCGTAGCCGAAACCACGCAGTTGGAACTCGACCCCTCCAAAAACGCCGGCCAATTAGTGCTCACCGGGCAGGATCTGGACATGCTGTCCGACGATCCCGACGATCTGCAAAACGACTTGATGGCCCTGGCGGGCCCTGCCGCGGGTCCCAACGGCGGCCAGATCTTCGTCGACGGCTTCAGCAACGGACAGTTGCCGCCCAAGGATTCGATCCGCGAGGTCCGCATCAACTCCAATCCCTTTTCCGCCGAGTTCGACCGCATTGGTTTTGGCCGCATCGAAATCCTGACTAAGCCCGGCACCGACAAACTACGCGGCACGATTTTTTACCAAATGGATGACGGCGCGCTGGACGCCCGCAATCCCTTTGCCACCACCAAGCCCTCCTTCCTTACCAAACAGTTTCAAGGCAACCTTAGCGGTTCATTGAATAAGAAAACCTCCTTTTTCTTGGATTTTAGTGACCGGCAGCAGGACGAGCAGGCGCTGGTCAAGGCCACCATTGTTGGTCCCGATTTTCTACCCCAGCCGTTAACCGAGAATGTGCCCACGCCCAACTCGCGAATTTCGGTAAGTCCGCGTATCGATTATCAACTGGGATCGAAGATCACTTTGCAGGCGCGCTATACCTGGACCCGCGTGACCCAGGACAACACCGGTGCGGGCGCATTTAACCTTCCAGTCGAGGGCGTCAATAATGAAACCACTACTCAATCTGCGCAATTAACCGCAACCTGGGTGGTAAGCCCGCAGGCCATCAACGAAACCCGTTTTCAATACACGCGCTCGGCGAATTCACAGACTTCGACCGCCAACGCGCCCACCATCAGCGTCAGCGGATACTTCACCGGCAACGCGGCCGAGCAGGGACCGCAGTTCACTAACCAGGGCACTTACGAATTGCAGAACTTCACATCCGTCAACAAGGGCAAGCATTTTGTGAAGATCGGCGCGCGCCTGCGGGTTTACCGCGAGGCCGATTTCAACAACACGAATTTCAACGGGATGTTTCTGTTCTCTTCCATCAACTCCTATATCGCCACGCTGCAGGGCATCCAGCAAAATCTCACCTTTCCGCAGATCGTCGCCAACGGCGGCGGCGCGTTTCAATACGTCGCTGTTGCCGGCAACCCGCTCTCGCGCGTCGACCAGGTGGATGTCGCGCCGTTTATCCAAGACGACTGGCGAGTGATCCCCAGCCTGACCCTCAGCTTGGGTATGCGCTATGAGGCGCAGACCAACATTCACGATAAAGGGGACTTCGCGCCGCGTATCGGTGTCGCTTGGGGCTTGGGCGGAGGACAAGGCCGTCTGCGTCAACCGAAGCTCGTCATCCGCGGCGGATTTGGTTTGTTCTACGACCGCTTTGCTCTGGCGCAGGTGCTGAACGCCGAGCGCTTTAACGGCGAAGTCCAGCAGCGCTACGTCGTGCAGGACCCGCAGTTTTTCTTCACCAGTAGTACCGATCCCCTGGCGTTCGTGCCACCCGGGCAGGCGGTCACCAGTTGGAAGATTGACCCCGGCTTAATCGCCCCGCGCATTATTCAGAGCGCGATCGGTGTCGACCGCCAGTTGCCCAAAAACATCACACTTTCAGTCAACTACACCGATTCGCGCGGTGTGCACGAGTTGCGCACCGTCAATATCAACGCGCCCCTGCCTGGCACCTTCCCTGCGAATCCCGTCTATCCCATGGGCAACGCGAGCCCGGTTTACGAATACCAATCGAGCGGCCTCTTCAAACAGAACCAGTTGACCGCCAACATCAATGCCCGCTTGAGCGCTCGCTATTCGCTGTTCGGCTATTACAGTTGGGGGCACGCTCATTCGAACACCGACGGCGTGAACACTTTCCCCGCCAACAGCTACGACCTGTCGAACGAGTGGAGCCGCGCCGCCTTCGACGTGCGCCATCGTGTGTTCATGGGAGGCACCATCGCGGCGCCCCTGGGCATCCGGCTGAACCCGTTTTTGGTCTTCTCTTCAGCCGCTCCTTTCAATATCGTGGTGGGCCAGGATCTGAATGGCGATACCGTTGCCAACGACCGTCCGTCGTATGCCACCGCCGCTGATATTCAAAAGAGCGACGCGGCGGTAGCGGCTGGCGGCCGTCCTTTTGTCTTCGCTACTCCCTACGGATTTCTGAATACCATGCCCACGCCCGGCGAGACCATCATCCCGCGCAACCTCGGCAATGGATTCGGCAGCCTGAACTTGAACTTGCGCGTCAGTCGCACTTGGGGCTTCGGCGAGCCAACCACGCGTCCCGCTACTGGCGGCGGCGGTGGTCCCCGCGGTGGCGGTGGCTTTGGCGGCGGACGCCCCGGTGGCGGGGGGCCCCCGGGCGGCGGCCCCGGCGGGATCTTCGGCGCGGCGGCGAGTAAGCGCTACAACTTGACGGCCAGCGTCGAGATCCGCAATGCGCTGAATTCGGTGAACCCCAGCGCGCCGGTGGGAACCCTAGGCTCGCCCTTTTTCGGCGAGGCGCAAGGCATCACCAGCGGCTTCGGCGGAGGTGGAACCCAGACCGCCAATCGCCGGCTGGAACTGCAACTGCGTTTCACGTTCTGACTAGGCTCACTGCCATTGCCAGGACGCCAGCGGCGTGATCGCTGTGAAACTTCCGTTCAGGAAATGCATCGCCAGCAAATTTATATAAACGCCGGTGGTCGACACTTCGAAGGTTCCCCGCAGCCCGACCAACGCCGGATATTTCTGTGTAAGCGTGAACGCGTTGTGGCCCAAGCCCACCAGCGTAAAGCTGTCGGTGAGCACCTGGTTCCCGTTTTCATCGCGGAATACCAACGAAATCACGCCGGATGTCCCCGCCGTCTGATTGACGATGGCGAACCCGGTGGCGGCGCCGTTAAGGTGATCGAAGGGCATCTCGAAATGGCTGCCTAAGCCCGTATCGAGCGGCTCGGAAGACTCATAATTCGGCTGGCCCGAGACCACGCGCCGGAAGATAGCCGTGCCGCCGATGGTGCTGGGCGTGTCGAGGTAAGCCCAGCCTTCGGTGAGCGGCACGGCCGTTCCGCTAGTTTGAATCGTCATCGACCCGCGCGCCGCCAACGTGCCGGTGATGGTCGACGAAGTCCCTGAGGCGGTGGGAAACGCCACCGGCGTGCCATTGTCGGCATAGAACCGCAGCGTGAATGACGCCGCGCTGCTGTCCAGGTTCACCACCGTAAAAATGGTCATCCATCCGTCCCCATCGACCACGTGCGGAATCACGCTGGGACCGCCAGGGATCGTCTCGGCCGCAAACGCCTGCAAGCCGAGCAGGGCCAAACACAACGCCAGTTTCATGTGAACCGCCTCCGCTTCAACTTTAGCGCAGTGCTTCGGTGGAATCGGTGGTCACTTTGCGGATGTCGACAAATTCGTAGGCGCCGACGCCGGCCGGCGCCGAGAACCGGGTCACGCGATGCACGCCTTGCGTGATGAAGTGGAGTGCCCACACGCCATCGCCCAACAGGTTGTGAAACTTGTCGCGGAACCCGATCATCACGTAGACCGAGTCGATGGTGTAGGGGCAGGCATTGGTCCAATCGGCCCAATAATGGTCGCTATCCATACGGGTTAGCGAGTGAACCTGGAAGCATTCGGAAACCGCCGGCTTATCGCCCGCAAGGGCGCCTACGGCCAGGGACAGGAGTACCAGTGCACGTTTCATACGGGGAGGTCTGATCAGCATGCCACGCCCGAGGTGGCCTTGTCAAAAGGGGTTCCGGGTACCATAGTGTCGAGGAGCCGATGAAGAAAATCCACGCCGACGAGTTTAGAGTCCGTGCCGGGAAGGAAATCGATCTCGGCAAGTGGCCGACGAAGGTGAAGCCGGCTTACAGCTCAAAGGAAGAATACAAGGCGCTGATCGCCGAGCATATCGAAAAGTTGAGCGCGCGGCAGAGCCTGCTCTACGCTTCGAACCAATACTCGCTCCTGCTGATCTTTCAGGCGCTGGACGCGGCCGGCAAGGATAGCGCCATCAAGCATGTGATGTCGGGCGTCAACCCGCAAGGCTGCCAGGTTTTCAGTTTCAAGCATCCCAGCGCCGAGGAACTGGCCCATGATTTTCTGTGGAACGCCACGCGGCGCCTGCCGGAGCGCGGGCACATCGGCATCTTCAACCGCTCCTATTACGAAGAGGTGCTGGTGGTTCGCGTGCATCCCGAAATTCTCGCCGGCGAGAATCTTCCACAGGATCTGTCGGATAAAGAATCCATCTGGCGGGACCGCTATCGCTCGATTGTGAATCTGGAGGCGCATCTGCACCGCAACGGCACGCGCGTCGTCAAATTCTTTCTGCATCTCTCGAAAGAGGAGCAGCGCAAGCGCTTCCTCAAGCGCATCGACGACCCCGAGAAGAACTGGAAATTCAGCGTGGACGACATCAAGGAGCGCGGCTTCTGGAAAGACTACACGAAAGCGTTCGAGGCGTGCCTCAGCGCGACCAGCACGCACGCCTCGCCCTGGTACATCGTGCCGGCCGATGACAAGGAGACGGCGCAGTTGATCGTCTCGCGCGTGGTGTTGGATGCTCTAAAGGACTTGAAGATGAGTTATCCCAAAGCCGATGCCGAGCGCCGCAAAGAGTTACTTAGTATTCGCAAGCTGCTGGAGAACGAGAAATAGACGGCGCTACGGCCGGATGACTTTGTTTTCCCCGGGGCGTCCGAATTCGTAGGAATAGACGCGCCCGCCGGATCTAACCAGGCTGATGATGATTTCCTTCTCCGGGTCGTAAGTGCGCACCATGCGATCGCAATCCGAATTGTCGCTCGGCAGCGCCGCCATTCTGACGTATTGAAACGGATAGCCGCCGCTTTCGACCCGCGTGGTGTCCACCAATAGCATTCCTCGGCCGTGCTCTTCGAAAGCGCGCTCAGCGGCCGGCAACAAAACGCCCCAGTTGTCGGCGATTAATTTCAAATCAGCTGCTTTGTCCATGAATATAGTGCTGGCGGAGGAAGAGGGATTCGAACCCCCGGACGAGTTTCCCCGTCAACGGTTTTCAAGACCGCCGCCTTAAACCACTCGGCCATTCCTCCACTTCCTATCCTAGCCCGACTGCGGGAAGGCTCGCTAAGGCCGCGGAGTGTCGCTGCGAGAAATGTCGTTGCGATAAATCACGCCGTCCTTCATCACGAAGAACACCTTTTCGGTGAGGCGGATATTTTGCGTGGGGTCGCCAGGGATAGCGATCACGTCCGCGAATTTCCCCACTTCGAGCGTGCCGATGCGCGTCTGCATGCCTAACAACTCGGCGTCGACCGAGGTGCCGGCGCGCAGCGCGTCGAGCGGGCTCATCCCCAATGCCGTCAGCAAGTGGAACTCCTCGACATTGCGGCCATGCGGGTACACCGCGGCGTCCGTGCCCATGCCGATGCGCACGCCTTTGGCGATGGCTTTGCGCACCACTTGATTGATGGATTCCGACGCCTCCGTCATCTTGGCCGCAACCAGCGGAGGATAGCCGCCCTTGGCCAGAATCTCCTTGCCGCCTTCGACCGCCATTAGCGTGGGAATGTAATAGGTGCCGCGCGCCTTCATCATGTCGAGAGCTTCGTCGTCAAGAAAAGCCCCGTGCTCGATCGAATCGATGCCCGCGCGGATGGCGCGTTTGGCGCCTTCGGCCCCGTGGGCGTGGGCGGCGGTCTTCTTACGCAGCGTGTGCGCTTCATCGACGATGGCGTTGGTTTCTTCCTGGGTAAGTTGCGGGATATCCACCTCATCGGTGAGCGAGAGCACGCCGCCCGTCGCGCAGATCTTGATCACGTCGGCGCCATACTTCACGTTGTAGCGAACCGCGCGGCGCCCTTCATCGGGATTGTTGATGACGCCCTCCTCGGGTCCTGTTTCACGCCCGAACACACCCGCACGAAAGCCGTTCTGGTCATCGCAATGGCCACCTGTCGAACCGATCGCGTGCACCGACACCAGCATCCGCGGCCCGGGAATGATTCCGGCCGCGACGGCGTTGCGCAGCCCGATATCCATGAAATAAGAACTACCGACGTCGCGAGTGGTAGTGACGCCCACCATGAGCGTCTTCTTCAGATTTTCCGTGGCGCGCAGGGTGCGCTCCGGAATCGAGCGCTGCAGTTCATCGAGTTCATTCTGCCGGTAGTCGGCGTTGTACATCATCGATAGATGTGTATGCGCGTCGATGAAGCCCGGCGCGAGCGTGGCGTCGCCAAAGTCGATGACCTGCGCTCCAGCGGGCGTGGGAGCGCCAGGGCCGACGCCGAGGATGCGCGAGCCGTTCACCACCACCAGTCCCGGAGTGCGCATTTCGTGGCCGTCGAACATGCGCGCGGCTTTAAGGATGATGGCTTTCTCTTGAGCGAAAGCGGAACACGCCAGGAGCAAGAGGGCAATGCTGCACTTCATATGACGGAGTTTAGCGCAACGAAGCTAGACTCGTTCGAGCACAATTTCCGCCAGTACCCGTAAGTCGTCGACGATGAAATCAGGGGGCGCCTGCGCGAAAGTTTCGGGTTGAAACCCCCAGGACACGCCGCAGGCCTGGACGGAAGCGGCGCGGGCCGTCAGCACGTCAACCGCGCTGTCGCCCACCATCACCGTCCGCGAGCGGTCCGCGGAGGATTCGGCGATCAGGCGTTCGATGCCGATGGGGTGCGGCTTCTTTTCCTCGAAACTATTGCCCCCGTAAATCTTAAAAAAATGCGCGGAGAGGCCCAGCCCGGCAATCAGACGCTCACTGAAGCGCACCGGCTTATTCGTTAGTACCGCCAGCGCAATGTGGTGCTGATGCAGGCGGTCAAGCGCCTCGCGCACACCCGGATAGAGCGTAGTGGCGTCCAGCATGTGTTCTCGATAATAATCCAGGAAAAATTGCAGCGCCGCCAAGTGCTCGTCTTCGTCGAGATCCGGCAGCGCGCGTTTTACCAGCATGGGAGCGCCGTTGCCGACGTACGAAGCCACCACATCGTGGGGCAGGGGAGCGCGGTGCTTCCAGGCCAGCATGGCGTTGACGGAGCTGACCAGATCTTCCTTGGAATCGATCAAGGTCCCGTCGAGGTCGAATATCAGGAGGTCTTTCATTCGTCTTTTTTCTTGGCTTTTGCGTCGCGTTTCAAAACCCGCAGTTCCTCGCGGCTCTTCTGCAATTGTTCAGCCCACAGGCGTCGCAGCTCATACATGCTGTCGAGGAAAGCGGCTTTGATCGGGTTGGGCGCCAGCTTCGAGATCGCACTGGACGCTTCCATTGCATAGGGCAGCACCTCCGATTTCACCATCCAATTCGGCATCGGCTTGGGCGTGAACGCCAGCAACACGGCGATCATCGCGATAGCAATCAGCGCCCCGCGCACCAGCCCGAACGTCGCGCCCAGCAGGCGGTCGAGCCAGGAGAGGCCGGTCCACTTGAAAACTTTGGAGCAAAGTTTAGCCAGCAGAGATCCCGCCATCAGGATCGCCCAGAACACCAGCATAAAGCCGATCAGGTTCGAAAGCGTCGTGGATTTGATGTAATGATGCACCCACTCGGCCGGGATGCCATAGAACCAGAAGCCGAACCCCACGCCCAGGATCGCGGCAATGAAGCCGATGCCGACGCGCGCAAAGCCGGCCACGAATCCGGCTGCCACCGAGACGCCGAGGACAATCACCACCAACAGGTCGAGCAGGCTCACGCGGATGCTGAATGGAGCGCGCGTCCGGTCAAGGCGCGGTAAGCGTCTTTGTATTTTTCGCCAGTGCGGCTCGCTACGTCTTCAGGCAGCCCCGGCGCCGGCGGCTGCTTGTTCCAGTGGATGGATTCGAGATAGTCACGCACGTATTGCTTGTCGTAAGACGGTTGCGGCCCGCCAGCCTTATACGTATCCACCGGCCAGAAACGCGACGAGTCCGGCGTCAATACTTCATCGGCGAGAGTCATCACGCCATCGACCATGCCGAATTCGAATTTGGTGTCGGCCAAGATAATCCCGCGCGGACGGGCGTAATCCGCTGCCTGCTGGTAAATCTTGAGCGTCAGATCGCGCAGTTGCTTGGAGAGGTCTTCGCCGACGATAGAAACCATGCGCTCGAACGAAATATTTTCATCGTGGCCGCGTTTGCGCCTTCGTCGCCGGCGTGAAAATTGGTTCGGGCAAAGCATCGCTCTCGCGCAGTCCCGGGGGCAGGGAAATGCCGCAAACGGCCGCCGGTCTGCTGATATTCTTTCCAGCCGGAGCCCGACAGATACCCGCGCGCCACGCATTCGACATCGAACATGTTCGCGCGCTTGACCCACATGGAGCGCCCTTCAAGCTCGGCGGGAAGGCCAGCTCATATCGGTGCTCAGCAAATGATTGGGCACGGTGTCCTGCAGGAAATCGAACCAGAACAGGCTCATCTGCGTCAGCACGCGGCCTTTGTCGGGAATGCCGGTGGCCAGGATATAGTCGAACGCCGAGATGCGGTCGGTAGCCACGATCAGCAGGCGTTCGGGATGCTGCGGGTCTTCATAAATGTCGCGGACCTTGCCGCGGCCGCGCAGTTTGAGTCCGGAGACGTTGGTCTCGAGTACGGGAGTTTGCGAGTTCATGTGATTTTCGGAAAGCACTTCCAATTATACTGATGGAATCGGATGCTCCTCTCCATTCTGATTCCTGTTTACAATGAGCGCACAGTTGTGGAGCAGGAGCCTGTCCCTGGTCCTGGCCGCGCCGCTGCCCGAAAATATGGAGCGCGAGCTGGTCATTGTGGACGATTGTTCCACCGATGGAACCTCGGAAATTCTGGACCGCCTGGCCGCCGGCGAGCCGCGCATCCGCCTGTTCCGCCAGCCTGTCAATCAAGGCAAAGGCGCCGCGGTGCGTACGGCGATTGCAAAAGCGCAAGGCGATTTCTGCCTGGTGCAGGACGCCGATCTCGAATACGATCCCTCCGAATACATGCGCCTGCTGCGGCCCCTGCTCGACGGCAACGCCGATGCCGTGTTCGGCTCGCGCTACCTGGTGGGCGATCAGACCCGCGTTGCTGCCTTACTGGCACTCCGTCATCAACAAAACGCTTACGCTGCTCTCCAACATTTTCAGCAATCTGAATGTCTCCGATATGGAGACGTGCTACAAAGTCTTCCGCACGGATCTGCTGAAGAGCATTCCCATCCGCTCCAACCGCTTCGGCTTTGAGCCGGAGATCACCATGAAGTGCTCGAAGCGCAAGCTCCGCGTCTACGAAGTGCCCATCAGCTATCACGGGCGCACTTATGAAGAAGGCAAGAAGATCGGTTGGAAGGACGGCGTAAAGGCGCTGGGCGTGATCCTGTATTTCTGGGTGGTCGACGACCTGTACGAGGTCAACTACGGCCGCGGACTGCTCAACAGCCTGACCGGGAACTCCGCAGTATTTGACGCTGGCTGACGCGCGTGCTGCGGCCCGCACCTGGGCGATCGCGTGCTCGAAATCGGCGCGGGGCTGGGCAATCTCACCGGGCGCTTGATGGCGAAAAAATTGCACTACGTAGCCGGGGAAGCTGACCCGTTGTATCTGCATGCCCTGCGCAATCGTTTCCTGCGCACGCCGAATGTGACGGTGTGCGAGTTGCATCCGGAAGTGCCCGGCGATTATGAGCCGGGCGCCGGCCAGTTCGACACGGCGCTGTGTGTGAATGTACTGGAATCGGTAAAAGATCCGATAGCTGTATTGCAGTCGCTGCGGACCTGTCTCGTGCCCGGAGGTTCGGTCGTGGTGCTGGTCCCGCAAGGGAAAGGACTGTACGGATCGCTCGACGAGGGAATGGGTCAGCTTCGCCGCTTTTCGCGCGAAGAACTCGGCCAGATGCTGGGGCAGACGGGTTTCGAAATCGAGAGCATGTTTCAGCTGAACAAGATCGGCACGGTGTCCTGGTGGCTCTTCGGCAAAGTTTTAGGGCGCCGAGCCATAAGCCGGCTCGCGCTCAAATTGTTCGATAAGACGGTGTGGTTCTGGCGCCGCGTGGACGGGCTGCTGCCTTGGCCGGGCCTGTCGCTGGTGGCCGTCGCGAAACGGACTTGAATATGAAATACATTGTCACGGGGGGAGCCGGGTTCATCGGCTCAACGCTGGTGCGCAGGCTTCTGGAGCAGGGCGACGGCGAAGTGGAAGTGATTGACAATCTGCTCACCGGTTACGCACACAACCTTACGGAGGTTCGCGATCGCGTCAAATTGCACTTGCTTGACATTCGCGATGCGGCGGCGCTGGCGCCGGTGATTCACGGCGCAGACACGCTATATCACTTGGCCGCGATACCTTCAGTGCCGCGCTCCATTGCCGATCCGGTGCCTTCGCACGAAGTCAATATCGACGGCACCTTCAACGTGTTTCGCGCCGCGTCGCTGGGTGGCGTGCGGCGTGTGGTGTACGCGGCGTCGTCGTCGGCATACGGCGATAGTGAGACTTTGCCGAAGGTGGAGACCATGGTCCCGCGTCCGAAGTCACCCTACGCCGTGCAGAAATTGGTGGGCGAGCAGTACGCGTCGGTGTTCCATTCTTGCTTCGGTATGGAGACCGTGGCGCTTCGCTTCTTCAACGTCTACGGGCCGCGCCAGGACCCGACCAGCGCATACTCCGGCGTGCTCAGTTTGTTCATGAAACATCTTCTGGAGCGAACCGCGCCCACGATTTTCGGGGACGGCGAGCAATCCCGCGACTTCACCTACGTCGAAGATGTCGCGGAGCTGTGCGTGAAAGCGTCGCGAGCTCCGGGAGTCGCTGGTAAGATGTACAACGCCGGTAACGGCGGACGTTTCACACTCAACGTCATCTGGGATGCGCTGCAGAAAATGGAAGGCGTCACGATCCCCCCGAAGTTTGGCCCGCCGCGCGGAGGCGATGTGCGCCATTCGATGGCGGATACCACCCGCGCCGTAGCAGACCTGGGGCACGCCCCACGTTTCACGATTGAGGAAGGCTTGAAGAGGACCCTCGCATGGTACCGGACGCAAGCGGCAAAAACCCCGGCGGCGTAAGGGGCGTGCGGCACCGCCTGCGCGGGCCCAGCCGGATCGACCCTCCCGCGTCCGCGCCGGCGACCGCCAAGAAACGCGTGTTGTTCGTCTGCATCGGCAACTCCTGCCGCAGCCAAATGGCGGAGGCCTTCGCCCAGGCCTACGGCGCCGACATCATGGAAGTGCAAAGCGCCGGCGTAAGCCCCGCCACCTACATCGCGCCACTCACCAAACAGACTCTGGGCGAGTGGAACCTGAACATCGACGGCCATTTCCCCAAAAGTACGGATGTGATGCGGCGCCAGACATTCGACGCGGTCGTAAACATGAGCGGTACCCCCCTGCAGTTCCCGGGCGCGCGCATGGTCGATTGGGCAGTGCGAGACCCGATCGGTCAAAGCGAAGACGTTTACCGCACTGTTGCCAAACAAATCGAAGGCCTGGTGATGCGCCTGATCCTGGAGCTGCGCACGTCCCCATAGTGCAGAAAATTTGACACTGGGCAGCGCCCGTTAGAAAATGGAAAGGCCCACCAACATATGCGGATATGGCGGAATTGGCAGACGCGCATGGTTCAGGTCCATGTTCTCGCAAGGGAGTGGAGGTTCAAGTCCTCTTATCCGCACCATTAAAGATCAGCGCGCCGCCGGCGGCTCTTGATCTGTCGGGATTCCGACTAAGTAGCGGAAAAACGCCATCGCGCGGTTGATCGTTGACGCATCATGCCCGGCGGCGAGTCCGTTGGCGTCCTTGCCGGTCCGTCCCAGACTGTAATATCGCCAGACCTCAGGCGATTCCCGCTCCAGAAAATAGACAGCCTGAAATTCGTGGGGCGGAAAAATTGGTACCAGCAGATAGCGCATCGACGTAATATTTTCTGTTTCGAAAATCAGGCGATCCGGAGAGACGTTGATCATGCGCAATTGATAGGTAGCTTTTCCCGACGTGTTATCGCTCTGCTGATAATAGAGCGTGCTGCCCTGTGCGAGCTCGGGCAGGGAAAAGTCCTGCCGATGGTGGGTGCCCTCCGGCCCTGCCAGAGCCGAGGCGTTCACGATGAGAGGCGCCCAGTGCTGGCGCGTGGTCGACCAATAGCGTATTTCCGTGAGCTGCGAAATCCTACCAACTCGGCCGAGCAACTCGCTTACTGCGCCAGAAAAGCGAAAGCGCGCGACTGCGGTGACGAGCGTCGCAAAGCCTGGTGCGGACCATCCCAGGCACCCCGGCGGCATCCATTCGCGACCGACGCTCCCGCGATCCCAAACTTTGAAGGCGGGTGAATGTTCCAAGTCCGGATAAGCCGGCGTCGCTTCTCCTCCGCAGGGCGGCTGCGGCCCTGGCTCGGCCAGACCAACCACCGGGAGACAACTGAGGACCGCGAGACTAAAGACGATACCTCTCACCCGACCTCACTGTAGCACTCGCTGCTCAGTGGTCCGCGCCCGCCAGCGTCGCAGTCCCGTCCAGCACGAAGGTCAACAAGGTAGGTTGATTCGGCGTCGCCACGTTCCCCGGACCCGCGTTGTCTCCAGAGACCCCACCCCGCCCCTGACCGCCACGAACTGCTTTCCCTCCATCCAGGGAATTGTTCGCATGACGAGACCAAGGATATCAAAACATCGCCAGCGGATTTACAGGAGAGCCGGTCCCGTTCGGAATCGGCAAGGGCGCCACGGTCAACATGAATTCCCAACGTTTGCGCGCCGCCGCAGCTTCGCTGAGCGCCTCCAGGTCGGCGCGATCCAGAATGTGCACGCCCAAGATTTCCAGCACGAAATTGTGCAGAGCGTTGCGGAAGAGATCGCCCGGCGGCTGCGGGAGGTAACCCGGCGTCTCCCACACCAGCAGACCGATGTCGCGCTTCTTGAGCCAGGGAATTACCGAATTATCAAACCCCGCCGCCTCGTCGCCCGCTTGCGGGCCCAGCTTCGCCCGCCGAGCCCACTTGCCCCAGCGAAGAATCAGCGCATCTCCGGCGGTAGCCTTCACACCGGACATCTTTTCCCACGCCTCCAGATCTTCCGGATAGATGCGCGTGCCCGGCTCCAGATAGGGCACCCCCTTGAGCCGCGCGATGTCGTAAAGAACCCCGCGCGTCACAATCCCATTTTTCATCGTGAGGATCGAATTCTTGGCCGCGCCGCCCTCTTTGGTAACCAGGTTCCTCGAATCGCCATTCCACATTTTCCCGTCGAAAAACATGTGAGCGAACGAATCCAAATGTGTGGTCCCGGGACCGTGAATGCACGGATAAGAAATCCGGTCTGTGGTCGTTTCAGGAGCGTCCGTGGTCAGCGCCCATTCGATCGGACACGGATTGTCCACTTCCTTCACCGCGCTGGCGTCGCGCGCGAGCGAGACGGAGAATCCTTCCTTGGCGAGCGCCACAGCCTGTTTACGCTTCGCAGCGGTGATCAGGTTCAGGGTTCCCAGCTGATCGTCTTTACCCCAGCGCCCCCAATTCGAGAGCTCCGTTTGCCAACGCAGGTACTCGGCCCGCGTCACCATGGGATGCGCGGCAGGCGGCTGCGCTTGCAGCAGCGCCGCGACCATTGCCACGATCACAATTCGCGGATTCATTTTGCTTCAGCGGGCGGCGGAGTCTTCGACTTCGGCTTCCACTCCTGCACCAGGCGCTTGCCCTCAGCGAGTTGATCGGCAGTCAATTTACTCGCCAGGTCATCGCGCGACTTGGCCCGGCGTTCTTGTCCCTCGCTGGCGCCGGCCGCGGAGAGGCTCAGCCACAGGTATGCCTGCACATGATCCTCTTGCACGCCGCGTCCTTGCGCGTACGCCAGGCCCAGGTTGTATTGGGCGCCCGCGTAGCCCGTGTCGGCCGCTTTGCGCCACCAGCCCGCCGCCTCGCTATAGTCGCCGGTTACGCCTTGCCCGCGCGCGTACATATTGCCCAGCGCTGTGGCGGCGGATGCATCCCCTTCGTCAGCGGCCTTCTTATAATTTTCGATGGCTTTCTTGTACCACTTGGCGGCTTCGGCGTCGTCCTGCTGCACGCCTTGCCCGGACTCGTAGATAAGACCGATGGTAGCCTGCGCCGCCGGGTCCCCGCCTTCCGCGGCTTTGGCCACCCACTTGGCAGCTTCCGCAGGATCTTTCGTAACCCCTTGGCCGTTGGCGTACATCAGGCCGAGAGTATATTGCGCCCGCCCCAACCCCTGGTCAGCCGCCTTGCGTATCCATTTCGCTTCTTCGGCATAATCTTTGGGCACGCCTGGGGCGCCACTGCCGTAGCGCAGGCCCAAACTATACTGCGCTGCGGGATCGCCGCCATTGGCTCTCGCAATAAGTTGTTGCAACTCTTTCGTTTGTCCGCGTTGGATCTCCTTGGGGGTCTGCGCCGAAATCGCAAAGCATGCGGCAACCGTCAATAACAGCGTACAGGGCTTCATCGCCACCATTCTGTACCTTGCCGGGCAGACACCGCAACCGCCCGCAGTCAGACTCCGGCCCGGGACGCGCGTTATGATGAACCAGATCAGCCATCGAAGGGACCCTCTGCCATGAACAAAAAAATTCCTGTCGTGAATCGCAGAAACTTTCTGAAAAGCACCGCCGCCGCCGGTCTTGGCGCAGCCACGGCTGCGGCACAAGTTCGCTTCGACCACACCGCCGACGTCGTCATCGTCGGCGCCGGCGCTTCCGGACTCCCCGCCGCCATCATGGCGCGCGATCACGGCGCCTCCGTCATCGTGATCGACGCCAACCACGACATCGGCGGCCACGCCATGCTCAGCGGCGGACGCATCCCGCTCGGCGGCGGCACCAGCTTGCAGAAAAAGTACGGCGTCGCAGATTCCGCCGATCAGGTTTACCTCGACCACACCAATCACCGCAATCCCGAATTCCGCTACGCCGACCGCGACCTGGTGCGTGCCTGGGCCGACGAAAACGTAGCGTCGTTTGAATTCCTGCTCGAAAACGGTGTGATCTTCCAGGAAGCCGCTCCCAGCATTGTGAACGGCGGGACGGTACCTCGACTGTTCATCACGAAGGTATATTCCGACAACTATAACGAAACCATCAACGGCAGCCCAGGCTCCGGTTTGGTGCGGCACCTGGAAGCCAGCGCCAGAAAAAAGGGCGCGACGATTCTCCTGCGCCACAAGCTAACCCGTATCATACGAGAAACTCCCGCGTCTGGACGTGTCATCGGCATCACAGCCCAGTTCGAAGGCAAAGATGTAAATATCCGCGCAAAGAACGGAGTGATCCTAGCCACCGGCGGCCACACCAGCAACGTAGAATTCCGCCGCCGCTTCGACCCGCGCCTGACCGAGGAATACCAGACTACCGGCGAGCCCTGGACGAAGCAAAACGCGGACGGCGAGATCCTGGCGCTGGCCATGGGCGCGACCATGTGGTCGACTGCGAATCAAGCCAATCCCAAAGGCTTCGCGATTACGAAAACCATCCACATCGGCTGCCGCTACGGCTATCGCAATTTGAAATGGGACCCGCAGAGCCCGCTTTTCAAGCTAGCCGGCGCGTCCGGCTTAAGCGTTCGCGATTTCCAGAACCTGATTCTGGTGAATCAAATCGGCCAGCGCTTCTGGAATGAGGTCGATGAGACCTATGATTTCCTCGGCGCTTGCCTGGGAACCAACGGCGCCCTGGGCAAAAACGGCAGCAAGGCCAACGGAGGCGGCCCCATCTGGGCCATCTTCGACGCCGACGCTGTCCAACGGGAACACTGGGACCCGCAACCGCCCAACGTAGACTTGAACGGCTGGTTCTTCAGCGCCGGCACCCTCGCGGAGCTAGCAGCGAAGATCAAGAACCCGTATCAGTTCCAACCGGTGCCCGGGCAGGCTCTCGAAGAGACGGTAGCCCGCTACAACTCCCATGTCGACGCCGGCAAGGATGCAGATTTCGCCAAGCCCACGCCGAAATACAAAATCCAGACGCCGCCGTTCTACGCAGCCTGGTCGACGCCCATTCTGCACGACACACTAACGGGAATTAAGATCAATACCAAGTGCCAGATAATCGATGCTCAAGGAAAAGCAATTGCGGGATTGTACTGCGCAGGAGAATCGGCGGGAGGGTTCGCCTTACACGGTCTGCCGAGAGTGATCGTGTTCGGCCGCATCGCAGGCCGGGAAGCCGCCCTCGCTAAAGGTTAGTGCCAAGGACTGGCTTCCCGTACTGCTCAAACGGTTAGGGAATCTGGAAATCCACGTTGCGGTCGCGATTGATTTGCTGACTGAACGGGACATCTACCTTCGAAAGCGGTTCGTGATGTTCCCGGTTATCGCGATCCTGCCAGTAGAGCTGATCGCCTTCCACCTTGTAAGCGTAAGCCGCTTGGATGGTGTGATCCGTGAAGGCAATCAAGTAATACTGCCCGGGTGCGCCAGCGGCAGCCTGAGGCTGTGTCTGCGGCGGAGCTCCGGGAGGGGGACCAACCTGTCCTTGACCCTGTTGCGGGTATCCCTGCTGCGGATAAGCCTGCTGTGGGTAATTCTGTTGCGGGTAACCCTGATTGTATCCGTAATTCTGCGGCGGGGGAGCCGTCGAATACGCGCCGTCGTAGCCGTACGGATCGGAGCCGTAATAGTAGGGGTCGTACCCATATCCGTAATACGGGTAGCCGTAGTAGCCATAGTACGGGTAGCCGCCAAATCCTAGATACAGGCCCGTCCCGCCGTACCACCGGCCGCCATACCAATAACCGCGTCCCACGCCGCCGCGGAAACCACCCACAGTGCCGCCCCGGAAACCGCCTACCGTGCCGCCTCCGCGGAAGCCGCCTACGCTACCTCCACGAACACCGCCTCCGGAAAACCCACCGCCGCTATGTGCGGCCCCGCCTCCGCCCGCGTGTCCGCCGCCGCCACCGCCATGTCCGCCGCCACCGTGTTGCGCAAACGCCGTGGCCACCAATCCCGGGGAGAGCAGAGCGGCGAAAAGAGCTAATTTTGACAATCTCATATTTTTGTTTACCGCCTTCACATGGTTAGATGTAATGGTTCCCAGTTGGGTTCCAGTGTATCGCGTTTGTTGGAACCTGGTTTGCTGTAACCAAGCCGCTTGCCGGCACATCGCTACAATGGTGGTGCATTACCACCAGTTATGCCGAGTTCCAGACGTCATTTTTTGCTCACAGCGGCTTCTCTAGCGGGCGCGAGTTCCCTCGCGTTCGGGCAGGATGAAGCAACTTTTTCGACGTCCCTGAACGTCGTCGACGTCCTCGCCACCGTGCGCACCAAGAAGAACGAAATCGTCCGCGACCTCACCAAAGACGACTTCATCCTGACCGAAAACGGCCGCCCCCAGACCATCCGTTACTTCTCCAAGGAGTCTGAACTTCCTTTAACCGTCGGCCTCATGATCGACACCAGCATGAGCCAGCAAAAGGTGCTCGATTCCGAACGCACCGCCAGCTTCCGCTTTCTCGATCAGGTGCTGCGCGAGAGCAAAGACAAGCTATTCGTCATGCAGTTCGACATGGCCGTGCAACTGCGCCAGCCCCTGACCTCTTCGCGCCAGGCCCTCGAAGAAATCCTGCCCTACATCGACACCCCCACCCGCCGCGAGTTGGGGATGCAAAACGGCGGTGGCACTCTGCTCTTTGACGCCGTCGTCAAGGCGTCGAACGACGTCCTGAAGAATCAGAAAAACCGCAAGGCAATGGTCGTCCTTTCCGACGGCGGCGAGAACGGCAGCACAGCCACGCTCATGGACGCCATCGAAGCCGCGCAGCGCGCCGACTCCCTGATTTACTCTATCCTTTTCGCCGATTCGTCCTTCGGCGGCGGCGACGGCCGCGGTATCCTCCAGCGCCTTTCTAAGGAGACCGGAGCCTCCTATTGGGAAGTCTCGAAAAAACACGGCATCGAGGAAATCTACCAGTCGATCGAAGAAGAACTCCGCAGCCAGTACAGCATGGGTTTCGTCTCCGATCAGCCCCCCGAAATCTCCGAGTTCCGCACCCTGAAGCTAGCCACCAAAACTAAGGGTTTAGTCGTCCAGACCCGCGAGCGCTACTGGGCTAAAGCCTGACCCTTAGAGTTCGAGTTTCCCGTGGAAGGTCATGTCGTCGAAGGAAAACGCCTGCGTGAATTTCAGGCCAGGCATTTGCGCATCGAACTCGATTTTGTGATCTCTCCAGTCGAATTCGGCCGACTTCGGGAACAGATACAACACCACCGGCCCGTCATCGCGCAACAGAATTTCGACGCTCGACGGCTTGGTGTCTTGTTTGCTTTCGCGCTTGAGAACGGCCTGCCGCTTGAGGTTGTCCGCCATGACTTTCGAGTCATCTTTCAGCAGCGCTCGTGGGACGCCGTAAACCGCGATCGCGTAATGGTCCTCGTCATCGAGCGTTGGAGCCGTAACATCCCGCGCTCTCAACTCTGCCTCCCGCACCGGCAGCGCGCTTTCCCAGCGCAGCGTCAGCGTCGGCGGCTTGGCGTTTGCCGAAGCGGTCGTGTCGGTCGTTTCCCGGTGTTTTCTACGGCCGAAACCTGTACTGACCTGCACATCCTTGCCGGAAGGCTTCACCAGCGTCGCCGCCACCGTCTTCACCCAGGGCGAGTCTTTTAGCAACTCCTTGGCGTCCTCCTCCGTCCAATCCGGGAATTGCTTATTCTTCCAGTCCTGATCGGCGGCCAGCAGCGCCAGCGCCGACAGAGCGAAGAACGCCATCCGTGACGTATAAGTCATTGCCTGTCAGACGACAGACCGCCGGCCCCGGTTACCCGGAATGGCCAGCTAACTGCAATCAAAATAAGGTGACACGACCACCGCGATCCTCCGGCGTTCAAACCGCTGCTGTCGTTATCAGCACAATCGCGGTGTTATACCTGGCCCGCGAGATCCTCATCCCCCTGGCGCTGGCGATCACTCTCACACTGGTCCTGACGCCGGCCGTCGGCTGGCTGCAGAAACTGCACATCGGACGCTTCCCGGGCGCCCTGCTGGTGATCCTGGTCTCGCTGGCCGCGGTAGGCGGTATAAGCTACGTCATTTTCAATCAGGTGGTGCAGGTTGCGACGGAACTGCCCAGCTACCAGGAGAATATCGACAGCAAAATCCGCGCCCTCCGCATGCGCGACACGGGCGCGTTAGGACGCGCCGCTAAGAGCGTCCAGAAACTCGGCAAAGAGCTCGACACGGTGCAGGATACCCCACCGCCGCCGTCTGCAGGGAGAGCCGCGCGAGCCAACACTCCTGCCACTCCCCTTCCCGTGCAAGTGATCGAAGCCCCTCCCAGCGCCCTGGTTTATCTGCGCGATTTAGCGCGGCCCTTTCTCTCGCCGCTGGCAGTACTCGGCATCGTCCTGGTATTCACCCTGTTCCTTCTGGTGGAAGAAGCCGACTTGCGCAACCGCCTCTTCCGACTGGCCGGCATGAGCCGCCTCAACGTGATGACCCAGGCCCTCGACGACGCCACCCGGCGCGTCAGCCGCTACTTGATGCTGCAGTTCCTGGTGAACGCCGGCTTCGGAGCCCTCTGCGGCCTCGGCCTGTATCTAATCGGCGTCCCCTATGCCGCCTTGTGGGGAACTGTCGCCGCACTCTTCCGTATCGTTCCTTACGTCGGATCGATCGTGGCCGGCCTGCTGCCGTTAGTGCTCTCGCTGGCAGTCTTCAACAACTGGCTGCAACCGCTGCTAGTATTCGCGCTGTTCGCCACCCTCGAAATGATCACCGCGAACCTGCTCGAACCCCGGCTCTACGGAGCGCACACCGGAATCTCTTCGCTGGCGCTGCTGCTGACCACCGTTTTCTGGGCCGCGCTGTGGGGACCCGTTGGCTTGATCCTGTCCACTCCGCTCACCGTGTGTGTAGTAGTGCTGGGACGCCATGTCCCGCATCTGTCGTTCCTCCACATCCTTTTGGGAGATCAACCCGCACTCGCGCCCGAAGCACATTTCTACCAGCGCCTGCTGGCCATGGACGAACAAGAGGCGCGCGCCGTGCTCGAAGCATACCGCGCCGAAAACTCGTTGTTACAGCTATACGACGCCGTGATTCTCCCCGCCCTCACCCTGGCCGAACAAGACCGTCACAAAGGCGCCCTCGATCCCGGCCGTGAAGAATTTCTGTTCCTCAGCCTGCGCGAAGTCTTGGCCGAGTACTCCGAAATCGCCAGCGATCGTCCGCCGCCGTCGACGCCGGGGCGGATGTTGTGCCTGCCCGCTCACGACGAGGCCGATGAGATCGCCGCCGCCATGCTAGCCCAGTTGCTCGAACACTCCGGGCGCGCCGCGGTTTCATTCCCCGTGGATGCTTCGAGCGGAAACATGCTCGACCTCATGGCGCCGGCCGCGGACGACGTCTTCTGCATTTCCGCCATCCCGCCGTTCGCGTTTTCCCACGCCCGCGCCCTCAACCGTCAACTACGCGCGAAATATCCGCGGACCAAAATCCTGATCGGCGTGTGGGGCTTCTCCGGCGAAATCGAGCGCGCCCTGCAGCGCTTCCAACCCGCGCGTCCCGATACGTTCGTAACCAGTCTGGCGGAGGCACTCGAATACCTGAGCGTTGACCCTCCAGCGCCAAGTGACGGCGGAGCGTCGCCGGATTCCCGTCAGGGCGTTGAGCCAGCTTTGACCGAGGTCTGATAGCTCAGCGTCTCCACCCAACTTCCGTCGCGCTTCACCCAGAGCCGAGTCACGTGCAGCGGCTTGCCGCGGTCGGGCCGATGCTCCGACCTCATCAACACCGCATCCCCGAAATCGAACAAACGTGCCGACGTGAGCGGCGTCGGAGCCACTCCCCCCATCCGCGAGTGATCGAAGTCTTCCAACCGGCCGCGCTTGTCGTAGACTTTGTTGCTATTGGAACTAGCCGCGACGAATTCATCGCCCACCATCGTCGTAAACACCGCCGAATTGTGAGCCATCGCCGCCGTCTCCAGCTTTGAATACGCCGCGATCACCTGCCGCTCCGTCTCGTTGCTCGGTGTGTACGCCACAGTCCTGCAAGGATTCTCGCAATCCTTCCCCGCTCCAGGAGCAAACGAAGGCGGAGCTTCGAGCGACATCACTTCCTGATAGACGACGACCTTCCACCCCGCCGCCCGCTTCACCCATACACGCAGGGCGTGCGCACGGCCCAGGCTCACCTGGATATCGCCAACTTCGCCATACGAGTATTCTTTTCGCTGCGCTCCTTGCTCGTCTGCAATCGCAACTTTCGGCAGATCTTGTACCACTTGCGACTTGCTTGCGGTCCTTCCCTCAAAGTCCGTCCAAGTAAAATCCTTATCCAGAAGTGATCCGAGCGCAGCTTTGTCCGCCTTCGCCACTGCCTGCACGAAATCGCGATCCGCCCGCACCATCGCGGAATCTTCGCCCCAAGCCGACGCCGCCAGAATAAGCCCCGCGATAATGATGCAACGCATCCCATCACTATACCTTCCAACGGCGAAAATGGAGGGATGACCGCCGTGAGAATAGACCGCTGGCTGTGGGCCGCCCGTTTCTTCAAAACCCGCACCCTCGCCGCAAAAGCGTGTGACCTCGGCAGAATCGCCTTCAACGGACAGCCCGCCAAACCCGCGCGCGAAGTCCGTATCGGCGACTTCCTAAAAGTGAAGAACGACAGCGGCGAGTACCACGTTGAAGTCCTGCAACTCAGCGAGACCCGCGGCCCAGCAGCGGTAGCGCAGACCCTCTACCGCGAGACCGACGCCAGCCGCGAGCTGCGCCAGAAGGTAGCGGAAGAACGCAAAGCCATGCCGCATCCCGATGCCGGCAAGCCGTCGAAACGCGACCGCCGTGAGCTAGACCGCGTCCGTGGCCGCAGTTGACCGCTACTCCGGCAGCAGCGCAAAGGTCCACACCGACCCGCCCGTCGGCACGATACGCGACCCATAGCGAGTAGCCAGGATCCCGCCCAGCCCCGAAGCGATGGTCACGTACTGCCGCCCCTTGTGCGTGTAAGTGATGGCCGTAGAATTCACGCTCGATCCCGTCTTGAATTGCCACAGCGTCTTGCCCGTGTCCTGGTCGAGCGCCACAAATTCCCCAGTGATCTTGCCCGTGAATACGATTCCGCCGCCCGTCGCCAGCATACCCGCCGCGCTGGGCACTTCGGTCAATGGAACTTCCCATTTCTTAT